>JBJFDX010000421.1:0-4160 GCA_051890235.1 Bacteroidaceae bacterium
TTATCCTTGAGCAGAGTATCTGTCTCTACGACATGTTTCATCAGACAGAGCAAATCTTCCTTCTCAAGTGGCTTGAGCGTGTACACCTGACAGCGTGACAAGAGAGGACGAATGACCTCAAACGAAGGATTCTCGGTAGTTGCACCGATGAGCGTCACTACACCTTGCTCCACAGCCCCCAACAGAGAATCCTGTTGTGATTTGCTGAAGCGATGTATCTCATCAATGAAGAGGATAGGACTGGGAGAGTTGAAAAACCTACTGTTACGAGCACGTTCAATCACCTCACGCACTTCCTTCACACCACTCGTCACAGCACTCAGTGTGAAGAATGGAATCTCCAACTGACGTGCAATAATGGTGGCCAAAGTTGTCTTGCCCACTCCAGGAGGGCCCCAAAGAATAAAGCTACTGATGCGCTTCCCCTCTATCATACGACGCAAAACAGCTCCGGCACCTACCAGATGCCGTTGTCCGATATAGTCATCCAGCGTCTGAGGACGCATTCTTTCTGCCAATGGTTGCATAACACTGCAAAGTTATGAAAAATTCTACATGCAAGAACCATTATCTGCAGAAGCATTGAGTCAGAAAAGGAAAAAAGACGTAACTTTGGCCAACGGAAACGTACATTATCATATTACAGCCGACACAATGGAAAACAGGAGTCTGGTTACAATAGCCAAACACACCAAGGAGAGAATCCTGTACCTTATTGACATGGCACAGGAGTTTGAGCGTCATCCCAACAGAAAGATTCTCGAGGGAAAGATTGTGGCAACCCTATTCTTTGAACCAAGTACACGCACGCGTCTTAGTTTCGAGACAGCAGCCAACCGGCTTGGAGCCAAAGTAATTGGATTTGCCGACCCTAAGGTTACCAGTGGTACCAAGGGAGAGACACTCAAGGACACCATCATGATGGTATCCAACTATGCTGACATCATCGTCATGAGACATCATCTCGAGGGAGCTGCACAATATGCCAGCGAGGTATCACCCGTGCCCATCGTGAATGCCGGTGATGGTGCCAATCAACATCCCAGCCAAACCATGCTCGACCTCTACTCTATCTACAAGACCCAAGGAAGGCTCGACAATCTGGACATCTATCTCGTAGGAGATCTCAAGTACGGTCGTACTGTGCACAGCATGCTCACTGCCATGAGGCATTTCAATCCCACTTTTCACTTCATTGCACCTGATGAGCTGGCCATGCCTGATTACTATAAAATGTATTGTCGCGAACATGGTATCCGATTTATCGAACATCAGGATTTTGATGCCGACACCATATCGGGGGCAGACATATTATATATGACACGCGTGCAAAGGGAGCGTTTCACTGACCTTGAGGAGTACGAGCGTGTCAAGGATCGCTATCTTCTCAAGAAGGATATGCTTATCAAGGCACGTCCCAACATGAAAATATTGCATCCGTTACCACGTGTCAATGAGATAGAATACAGCATCGACGACACACCCTTTGCCTATTACTTCCAGCAGGCACGCAACGGACTCTATGCTCGCGAGGCACTCATCTGTGATGCCCTGGGTATTACGCTGGAAGATATCAGAAATGACAAAACTATCATTCTATGAAACGCGAGGAACTGCAAGTTGCCGCATTGAGGAACGGCACGGTCATAGACCATATTCCCTCTGAGAAAATCTTCGAGGTAGTCAATCTGCTCCATCTGGAAAAGGTACACACATCCGTCACTATAGGATACAATCTCAAAAGCAAAAAGATGGGCAAGAAGAGTATTGTGAAGATTGCAGATACCTTCTTCACTGATGAAAAGCTCAACCAGCTCTCCGTCATTACCCCCAATGCCACCCTGTGCATTATCAAAGATTATGAGGTGGTGGAGAAGCGCGAAGTGCGCATGCCCGACGAACTGATAGGTATCGTCAAATGTGACAATCACAAGTGCATCACAAACAATGAACCTATGAAGACACGCTTCCATGTGCTCGACAAAGACAAGGGCATCCTACAATGCCGATACTGCAACCGAGAGGTTCAACTTGACAAGGTCAAACTGGTGTAAAAGGACAGAGTCATCAGCAATAAATTATAAATCAGGATATACATACACACAATTTTAAATATTCTTAGGCAGAAAGATTATGGAAAGAGACAACACGGTATTTGCACTCATCGAAGAAGAGAAGCAGAGACAGATGAGAGGCATCGAACTCATTGCCTCCGAAAACTTCGTAAGTGATCAAGTAATGCAGGCTATGGGCTCCTGCCTGACCAACAAATATGCCGAAGGCTATCCCGCAAAGAGATATTACGGAGGATGCCAGGTGGTGGACAAGGTAGAGCAGTTGGCCATCGACAGAGTAAAAGAACTCTTTGATGCTGAATATGCCAACGTACAACCTCACTCTGGAGCACAAGCCAACGCTGCCGTCTTCCTGGCAGTACTCAACCCTGGTGACACCTTCATGGGACTCAATCTCGACCATGGTGGCCACCTCAGTCATGGTTCACTTGTCAACACCAGCGGTATCATATACAAACCTGTAGGCTACAACCTCGACCAAGCCACAGGACGTGTCGATTATGATGAGATGGAGCGTCTGGCTCAGGAACACAAGCCAAAACTGATCATTGGCGGAGGTTCAGCCTATAGCCGCGAATGGGATTACAGACGCATGCGTCAGATAGCTGATAGCGTGGGAGCCATCCTCATGATAGACATGGCACATCCTGCAGGACTTATTGCTGCCGGTCTGCTCGACAATCCTGTCAAATATGCACACATCGTGACCAGCACCACCCACAAGACCCTTCGCGGTCCACGTGGCGGTATCATCCTTATGGGCAAGGACTTCGAAAATCCTTGGGGCAAGAAGACTCCCAAGGGTGAAACAAAGATGATGTCACAACTCCTCAACAGCGCTGTCTTCCCAGGCATCCAAGGTGGTCCTCTGGAGCATGTCATAGCAGCCAAGGCTGTAGCTTTTGGTGAAGCACTCACCCCTGCCTTCAAGGAGTGGGCAGCACAAGTCAAGAAGAATGCCAGTGTGCTGGCCAACGAACTCATCAAGCGAGGATTCAACATTGTATCAGGTGGAACAGACAACCACTCCATGCTGGTTGACCTTCGAAGCAAATATCCCGACCTCACAGGTAAGGTAGCCGAGCGTGTACTGGTAGCTGCAGATATCACCGTCAACAAGAACATGGTGCCCTTTGACTCCCGAAGTGCCTTCCAGACCAGTGGTATCCGCTTGGGTACTCCGGCTATCACCACACGTGGGGCTAAGGAAGACATGATGATTCAGATAGCTGACTTTATCGAACGCGTGCTCAATGATTCCGAAAATGAAAATGTGATAGCACAAGTACGCACCGAGGTCAACGAACTCATGAAGTCCTATCCCCTCTTTGCCTACTGATTAAGTTTTCATCTGCAAGATAAAAAGGGGGCTATCGTGCCCCCTTTATCTTTGGTTTAACCCGAATCGGTCATTAGCGTTAAGAAATCAACAATTGGAATCAGATGGAAATCAGAAAATTTCATCTTTTCTATCCAGCAGGCATCAGATTTAATTTCATAATATCTCGCATTCCATAAGTTTCAGCAGTGATGATGACCTTACGCACATCACCAGTCTTCACCAGAAAGGCTGCCACACCATCCTCAAATACATTGGTGTCTGGTCCCATGACACATCCACCCTCAACATGTAATGTTACCTTTCCTTCATTTACATGACATGGTACTCCATAAGCATCTGTCAGAGTTACGTATATGATGAGAAGATCATTGACGCCGGCTGGCATTCCACCTTCGAAATAACTCAATTTCAACCTTGCAGGTTCATCTGGGGTGCACACAACAGCATGAGCTACCTTACAACCTTGAGCATCATACCCAATGGCCTCCAGTTGTCCTTGCTCAAAGGGTATTCCAACAAATGTAAAAGGTGGAAACTGCAATGCTTCACAATTTCCGCCATCATGTTGTGGCACATAAGCCGTGGTTGCACCATGATCAGCCCATTGACGCTTTATCTCACGTCCGTTGACCATCAAGGACACCTCATGCACATTGCCAAATACAACAATAGTATCACCAGACTGACTATCCCATCGTGAAGCGATAAACAATTCTGAAGGCATGTGACCCTCGGGAGTAAAA
>JBJFDX010000422.1:0-4129 GCA_051890235.1 Bacteroidaceae bacterium
TACAGAGGCACACTCTACAACATATCAGGAGAAGAGGTGGACATCCCCAGTGGCTTTGCCAAGTTCATCAGATCCGTCAAAGCCAACTTCCCCGACAAGAGACTTATCATGAATGCTGTAGGCAGTTACGGAACCAAGGAAATAGCAGGTACCAAGAAAGTAGATTTCCTGTATAACGAGGTATGGGACGGAGAGAAGAACTATGCTGACCTATACAATATTCTGGAGAATAACAGGAAACTTGGAGGTGACACCCTGCAGACGGTCTTTGCCGCTTATATGAACTACAATCTGGACAACACCCAGTTCAACCTGCCTGGCGTCATCATGGCCGATGCCGTCATGTTTGCTTTGGGAGGCAGCCATCTGGAACTTGGTGGCGACCATATGCTCTGCAGAGAGTATTTCCCTTATTCATCCGTTAGCATGAGCGATGCCCTCAAGAAACGTCTGGTATACTATTATGATTTCATGACCGCATACGAGAATCTGCTACGCGATGGCGGCACACTCAACACCAGCACATCCCTCGTGCCTCAGGATACCTCAGGCAAGATATCCATCAACGGATGGGCTCCTCAGTTGGGCGGCGTAACCACTATTGCCCGTCAGAAAGAAGACTGCACGGTATTGCACCTGCTGAATTTCATATCTGCCAACAGCCTTAGTTGGCGCGACATGGATGGCAGCATGCCAGCCGCCACCACAAAAACGAACATTCCTCTTAAGATGAGTTATACCCAACCCGTGAAGCACATCTATGTGGCTACTCCTGATAAGCTGGGCGGAGCCATGAATGAACTGGACTTCACACAGGAGGGAAGCAATCTCACCTTCACCCTACCCTATCTCAACTATTGGACCATGGTGGTCATTCAGGAATAAACCCCGAATCGCCGATTCGGGACAAACGGCAAGAAGCATTCAGATAACAACAGTCGAACGGCAACACCTCTCCTACAACAGGAGAAGCGTTGCCGTTCGCCATATCTGTCGTTCTGCGCCCGACCTTCACCCCACGAAGGATGAAGCAAGCAGAAACATCAGATGCTCAGCACAGCCAACACATCAATGAGTTCCTTCTTGACAGGTTTGTCGCTCTTGATGGCATTGGAGAAGGGCACGTACACCACCTCATCATTCTTGATGCCTATCATCACATTACGCTGTCCCTCCAAGATGGCCTGTATGGCACCCACGCCCAGTCGGCTTGCAAGTACACGATCACCTGCGCTGGGACTTCCTCCGCGCTGCAGATGTCCCAGAATGGAAACTCGCACATCATACTCAGGATATTCCTTGCGCACCCGTTCGGCATAATACATGGCACCACACTTGGGGCTTTCGCTCACGATAACGATACTGCTGGACTTACTCTTGCGGATACCACGACCGATGAAATGCTCCAGTTGATCGGCACCCGTACTGTCCTCGGGAATAATGGCAGCCTCTGCTCCCGCAGCTATTGCACTGTTCTGAGCCAGGAATCCGGCATCACGTCCCATCACCTCCACAAAGAAGATACGCTCATGACTGGTGGCCGTATCGCGTATCTTGTCCACACACTCCATGATGGTGTTCAACGTGGTGTCATACCCTATAGTGCTGTCCGTGCCATTCAAGTCGTTATCGATAGTTCCCGGCAATCCGATACAAGGAACATCAAACTCATCGGCAAAGATACGGGCACCCGTAAGTGAACCATTACCGCCTATCACCACCAGGGCATCAATGCCGCGCTTCTGCATATTCTCATAAGCACGACGGCGTCCTTCTGGCGTCTCAAACTCACGGCTGCGTGCTGTCTTCAGTATCGTACCTCCCCGCTGGATGATATTACTCACATTCTCAGTAGTGAACTCCATAATCTCATCGTTGATGAGACCCTCATATCCGCGATAGATGGCCATCACCCTGAAGTCATTTGCTATGGCCGAACGAGTAACGGCACGTATAGCAGCATTCATGCCAGGAGCATCTCCTCCACTGGTCAGTATCCCGATACAATTAATCTTTCTCATAGTTCAACTCTTTATTTGTGTTTCGTGTTGCAAAAGTACATAGAAATCACATAAGGAGAGGTTCAGCCTTGACGTTATTTGTGTCCCTTTCAGCAACTTTTTTGGTTGATATCTTCATACAAGGAATTCCCCCCGCGATTCTCATTACATATTATATATTATATATCACATAGCAAAAAACACATTCATGATTCCCTTTCACCTTATTTCGCCTGCAAAGATACGCATTATCTATACAGTATGCAAGCAATATTACTACAAAAGCAAACATTTTGGCATTTGTCATTTGTGTTTTATATACTTTTTGTAACTTTGCACGACAGAAACAACAAATATTGTCAATTATGTGTGGTATAGTAGGTATATTTGATATAAAAGAACAGAGCAGCGAGTTGCGCAAGAAGGCTTTGCGCATGAGTCAGAAGATTCGTCATCGCGGACCAGACTGGAGTGGCATATACTGTGGCACCCATGCGATTCTGTGTCACGAACGACTGAGCATCGTTGACCCCCAGAGTGGCAAACAACCGCTCTACAGTCCCGACGGCAAGCAGGTACTGGCTGTCAATGGAGAAATCTACAATCATCAGGAAATCAGGCAAGAGACGAGTGCCGACTTTGAATACCAAACAGGCAGTGACTGCGAGGTCATCCTAGCACTCTATCGCGCTCACGGCATACACTTCCTGGAGCGCCTGAGTGGCATCTTTGCCTTTGCGCTCTACGACGAGACTCGTGATGAATACCTCATCGCACGTGACCCCATCGGAGTCATTCCCCTGTACATAGGGCATGACAAGGATGGCAAGACCTACGTGGCCAGCGAACTCAAAGCACTTGAGGGATTCTGCGACGAATACGAGCCCTTCCTGCCCGGACATTATCTCTACAGCCGCGAAGGTGTGATGCGCCGCTGGTACACACGCGACTGGATGCAATACGATGCCGTAAAGGACAATCCTGCCGATATAGACAAACTGCGGGTTGGACTTCAGGAAGCAGTCAAGCAGCAGATGATGAGTGACGTACCCTATGGCGTATTGCTCAGCGGAGGACTGGACAGCAGCATCATCAGCGCCATTGCCCAGAAGTTTGCAGCCAAACGCGTGGAAGATGGAGGACAGACAGGTGCATGGTGGCCACGCCTGCACTCCTTTGCCGTAGGACTCAAGGGAGCCCCCGACCTGGAGAAAGCCCGTCGTGTGGCTGAGCATATAGGTACGGTTCATCACGAAATCAATTACACCATCCAGGAGGGACTCGATGCCATCAGGGACGTCATCTATTTCACAGAGACATACGACGTGACCACGGTACGCGCTTCCACCCCCATGTACCTGCTGGCAAGAGTCATCAAGAGCATGGGTATCAAGATGGTACTGTCAGGAGAAGGCGCCGATGAGATATTCGGAGGATACCTGTATTTCCACAAGGCACCCTCAGCACAGGCCTTCCACGAGGAAACGGTTCGCAAACTGAGCAAGTTGCATTGGTACGACTGCCTGCGTGCCAACAAGTCTCTCTCTGCCTGGGGTGTAGAAGGGCGAGTACCCTTCCTCGACCGTGACTTCCTGGACATAGCCATGAGACTCAACCCCCAAGCCAAGATGTGCCCCGGACAGGTGATGGAAAAGAAAATCCTGCGCCAAGCCTTTGCCGACATGCTTCCCGAAGAGATAGCCTGGAGACAGAAGGAGCAGTTCTCCGACGGAGTGGGTTACAGCTGGATAGACACGCTCAAGAAGATTACCTCGGAGCAGGTATCCGATGAACAGATGGCACATGCCGCCGAGCGATTCCCCATCCATACGCCCCTGTGCAAGGAGGAATACTTCTATCGGAGCATCTTCGAAGAACATTTCCCCAGCAAGAGTGCTGCCCTGAGTGTCAACCAGGAAGCCAGCGTGGCATGCTCCACAGCCATAGCCCTGGAATGGGATGCCGCATGGAAGGAGATGAACGACCCCAGTGGACGAGCCGTGGCAGGCGTACATCAGCAAGCCTATTAAGGCTGAATAGGACAAAATCAAGAACAAGCCAAACATCAGTTAAGCCTCGAAAGAGAACAAGAATCAGCAAATCACCCTGGTATCCTTCATGATATTGGG
>JBJFDX010000423.1:0-4127 GCA_051890235.1 Bacteroidaceae bacterium
CTCTCACATCGCCCACACGTGTACGGCGCAGCGAAAGCAGGTGGGCACCACTATGGAGTGCCTGTCCTATGTCACGTGCCAAGGCTCGGATATAGGTTCCCTTGCTGCAAGTCACGCTGATGGTCATCTGCATGGTCTCAGGGTCAAACTCAAGTAACTCCAGACGGTCTATCACGAGGAGCTTGGGTTGCAATGTCACCTCCTGTCCTTTACGCGCCAGGTCATATGCCCTATGCCCATTGACCTTGCAGGCAGAGAAGGAAGGCGGCACCTGCTCAATCTGTCCTATGAACCCCTTCAGCACCTCCACCACACCTTCACGGGTGATATGACTGGTGGGATAGGTGGCATCCACAGGTTTCTCCAGATCAAAGGAGGGAGTGGTGGCACCCAACTGCAGAGTGGCAACATACTCCTTGGTATGGGCCTGCAACTGAGGTATGAGCCGGGTGGCCTTACCCACGCAGACCGTCATGACCCCTGTGGCCAAAGGATCCAATGTACCGGCATGACCCACCTTGAGCTTCTTGATGCCCGCCTTACGGCAGATGAGCCAACGCACCCTGGCCACCACATTGAAGCTGGTCCATCCCAACGGCTTGTCGATATGCAGTATCTCTCCCTTACTTATATCCATTATTATTATTGTCTAAGGCCACCTATGCAAAACACAATACGAGCAGGGCAACCACGGCACAGTAAATGCCGAAATACACGAGCTTGCCTCTCCTGACAATATTGATCATCCATCTGCAGGCAGCACATCCCGACAGGAAGGCAGCCATGAAGCCTACCGCTAAGGGAAGGACCTCAATGTTGCCGAAAGCCTCATCACCCTTCACAGCCTTCAGGATATCCAGCAAAGCCTCACCCAAGATGGGAGGGATAACCATCAGAAAGGAGAACTGCGCCATGCTTTCCTTCTTGTTGCCCAGGAGCAATCCCGTGGCAATCGTTGTACCGGAACGGGAAAGACCCGGCATCACAGCCAATGCTTGCCCTAAGCCTATCACGAAAGCATGAAGCGGACTGATAGACTCACGCTGGCGTGGCTTGGCAACATGGGAGAATATCAACAGGGCAGAGGTGACCAGCAACATGATACCCACTACCGTGAGTCCTGAACCGAAAACCTGCTCCACCTCATCCTTGAAGAACAAACCCACAACACCGACAGGTATCATGGAGATAAGGATATTGAGGGCATATCGGGTCTCGGGATTGAGTCCTGCACAGGATGAGCTTCCTTCGGCAGGAGTCTTGAATGTCATTTGATTCCAGAGCCCACGCAGAACCCATACAATCTCACGCCACAGAATCACAAGAGTGCTCAGCACCGTGGCCACATGAACAACGATGGTAAAGGCCAGACTCTCCTCCCCTTCGATACCGAAGAGCGAGGCGCCAATGGCCAGATGACCGCTACTGCTCACTGGCAGATACTCTGTCAAGCCCTGCAGCAAACCCAGCAAGAGTGCCTGCAGACTATCCATTATCCTCCTCCTTTACCTGTTCCTGCTTGTCGGCAGGCTTGTGCATGATGGCAAAGATGATGAAGACAAAGCCAAAGAGGCACACCACAGGTGCCACCTTGATGCGGCGCACACTGAAGATCTCGGGATTGAAGACTCCCTCACTACTGCCTGAACCGGACATCAGAATCAAGCCTACGATAACGATGATCATGCCGATGGCCAGAAGCACATAGTTTTTCTTGTCGAATGCAAAATTGTTCATTGCGTATATGATTATTTATAAAGTCAATACAGTGACGACTCACGCGCCTTGAGATAATGGGTCACCGAGAAAAACGTACATATCACCGTGATGAGCAGTCCCACAATCAGGACGCAACCTCCGGCAATAGCCAGACTCTCCCAAGTGACAAAGTTTGCCACCTCTGGGTCATGAACCACAGCCCAACGAATGGCAGCCAGGAGTACAGCATCGGCCAGCAAAGCAGCCAGCACGCCTATCCCCACAGCCCTCCATAGGAATGGTCTGCGGATGAAACTCCATCGGGCTCCCACCAACTTCATCGTGCGGATGGTGAAGCGCTGACTGTAGACACTCAGCCGAACGGTGTTGTGGATGAGACTCAACGAGATTACCACCAGCAAAACAGCTATCACCAGCAGGATGGCTGTCACACGCCGAATGTTCTCATTGACACTCTTCACCAGATCATCCTGATAGATGACATCGGTCACCATCTCGGTGGATTCCAGCTCTTTGCTTATCCACAGCAGACTGTCATTGACCGAATATTCCGGCTTCATCCTGATCTCAAAGGAGATGGAGAATGGGTTCGACTCCAGAAACTCAGCAGAACCTATGCCCATACTCTGTACATGCTCGCGCAGAGCCTCTTCACGACTGATGTACTGCAATCCTGCCACATAAGGTTTGAGCTGCAGGGTGTCGGCTATCAGATGAGCTTTGCTGTCATCAGCCTCATCATCCAGAACCACCGTTACCGTCAGGTTCTCCTTGACAGAATCAGCCAGCATGCGTGCAGCCTGTCCCAGCAACACCATCAAGCCCAGAAGCACAAGCACCATGCCAGTGCTGATGATGCTGGTAAACGTCTGTATCTTCCAGAAAGATTTTCCTCCGTTCTTTCCCATTGTTTGGTTCCTCCTATCCTTATCCCACAACCTCACCACGGAGTGTTGCACTGCTGCTCTCCAGAATACGTGCCTTCACCGTCTGTCCAATGCGATGCTCCCCACGAGGTATGACCACCACCTTGTTCTGTCCCGTACGTCCGAAGAGTTCCTCACGGCTTCGCTTGCTCACTCCCTCTATCAGAACCTCCACTACCTGTCCTATACAGCGTCTGTTGCTCTCGGCAGATAGTTCGTTCTGCAAGGCAATCAGCTCGTTCAGGCGTCGCACCTTGACCTCCTCTGTTATATCATCGGGCAGATGCTTACTGGCATAGGTGCCGGGGCGCTCACTGTACTTAAACATGAAAGCGCTGTCATAAGCACATTCACGCATGAGACTCAGACTCTGCTGATGATCCTCTTCCGTCTCACTGCAGTACCCTGCAAAGATATCCGTGGTGATGGCACAGTCAGGTATGATGCTGCGTATGGCACTCACCCTCTGCAGATACCATTCACGCGTATACTTCCGATTCATGAGTTTCAGTATTCTGTCACTGCCACTCTGCACAGGCAGATGTATGTGATGACATATATTGGGCTCGGAGGCAATCACGTGCAGGGTCTCATCACTCATATCCTTGGGATGACTGGTGGTAAAGCGAACACGCATCTCGGGCACGGCTCTTGCCACTCTCTGAAGCAACAGAGGGAAACTGGTCTCCTGTCCTTCGGTGTCTGTTGCACGATAACTGTTGACATTCTGTCCCAAAAGGGTTACCTCCTTGAAACCTCTGTCCCGCAAGTCCCTGCATTCACGCAGGATACTCTCCACATCTCTGCTACGCTCGCGTCCGCGCGTGTACGGTACTATACAATAATGACAGAAATTGTTGCATCCACGCATGATGCTTACAAAACCACCTATGTGTGTTCCGCAGATGCGTTGGGGAACCACATCTCGATAAGTCTCGGTAAGAGAGAGTTCCACATTGATGGCTTTCTGTCCGCATTCCACCTGTGCCACCAGGTCGGGCAAAGCCATATAGGCATCAGGACCGGCCACAAGATCTACATGATGCTTCTCAATGAGTTCTTCCTTGACGCGCTCGGCCATACATCCAAGCACACCTATGATAATCTTGCGACCCTTCTTCTGCAAACTGTGCAGAAACTCCAAGCGGCTCAAAATCTTCTGCTCTGCATTGTCTCGCACCGAGCATGTATTCAGAAAAACAGCATCGGCCTGCTCTATATCCTGGCAAACCTCATATCCTGCCATTCCCATCACGCTGGCCACCACCTCACTGTCTGCCACATTCATTTGGCAGCCATAGGTTTCTATCAAGAGTTTCTTCATTGTACAATATCCCCAATTTCGATGCAAAGGTAGCCAAAAAACTTCAGTTTATCGACCGAAGTTCAACCCTAAAATATAGGTTAAAAAGTACATAAATGTTAAATAATGTAAACTATATATAACAAATTGCCATTCGTCGCTTGTTATATACTAATAGT
>JBJFDX010000424.1:0-4118 GCA_051890235.1 Bacteroidaceae bacterium
AAGTTCCTCGTCAATGAAAACATAATCTACAAATATACCTCCATAGTTACGAAACAGAGATATAAAAATGGGCTCGCTACGAGCATCAAGTACCCTAAAGAGACCATTGCGTGTAGCGTTGATTCGCAAACGGCTCTGTCCCTCCTCTGCATCCTGATAATTGATATAGCCCGCATTCGACAATATCCCCAAAGCACTTTGAAGCATATAGGGATGATAATGGAACAGACGACAGAACTGAGCAATATTGAACTCACGAGTCACATGCCAGCCATCACCTACGGCCAACTGATAATAGCAGCATACGTCCTCATACACATTGCGGATATACTCAATATCAGGAAAACGCTGACCTGAACGCCTTTCGGAATACTGCAGTTCCCTGCCATCCAAGATAATCACACTACGCGCAGGAAGTCCGTCACGCCCGGCACGTCCAGCTTCCTGAAAATATTCCTCAATACTGTCAGGAATATCCAGATGAACCACCAAACGAACATCGGCCTTATCAATGCCCATACCAAAGGCACTGGTAGCCACCATTATACGAACCTTATCCTGCACCCAGAGGGTCTGCCGCTTATCCTTCTCAGGATGTGACAAGCCTGCATGAAAGAACGTGGACGTGAAGCCCCATGAGTTTAGTCGTTCTGAAAGGTCTTCACACTGTTGCCTGCTTCGCCGGTAAATGATACATGACCCTGTCTCTGACTCAAGAACACGGCGCAAAGATACCAGACTGAAATCCGCACGAAGCACCTGATAAGCCAAGTTGGAGCGATAAAAACTCATGCGGAAGACATTCTCCTGGCGAAAACACAATATACGTTGAATGTCACGTGCCACATCGGGGGTAGCTGTTGCAGTAAGAGCCAGGACCGGACAAGAGGGCTTAATCTTTCTCAATTCAGCAATCTGAAGATAAGAAGGCCGGAAATCATGTCCCCACTGACTGATACAATGAGCTTCATCTACCGTGATAAAACTAACCTCCATATGCCGAAACTTGGCCATGAAGATTTCCGAAGAGAGTCGTTCGGGAGAGACATACAGGAATTTGTAATGACCGAAGACACAATTATCCAGAATAGTAAGAATCTCTTCATGTCCCAATCCTGCATGCAGAGAAGCAGCACGTATGCGCCTCTTACGCAAGCCCAATACTTGGTCCTTCATCAAGGCGACCAACGGAGTGACAACCACGCACACACCGGAAAGTACCATGCCTGGCACCTGAAACGTGATACTCTTGCCACCTCCCGTAGGCATCAAGCCGAGTGTATCATGGCCTGAGCCTATACTCTCAATGATGTCACGCTGAATACCTCGGAAGTCAGAATACCCCCAATACTTCTTCAGTACTGACTGATAACGATCTGAAAAGGAAGCAGGAGAGTTCATAATGCAACGGATGTTGGATTTACTATTTTCACGAATGGCATCTGCACATGAATGGTAAAAAGCCAACGCTACTCCTGTTCAACAGGACGGATGTCCTCTATCTGTAACTGAACTTCACCTCTCTTATGAGTATTCTCTTCTATGGTGTAAACAATATCAAAACCCTGTTTGGTCTTGATATAACGTGCTTGAGAACTTTGGCCAAAAGCTATTCCATTCATCACGTTGTTGCTCTTGCTATCCACAAGTTCCAACTTGATATGCTCCTGGTCACGACCCACCACCTTACTGGTCCCGTAATCATAAACGCGCTTAGTGCAGAAAACAGGCTTGGGATTCTCGGGACCATAAGGAGCAAATCTCTTCAAATCAGAGAAGAACTTTCGATTAATATCTCGGAAGTTTACCATAGCATCCACCCTTATGGTGGCACACGTCTGTTCAGGCAAGATATGCGCATCTACGTATGCCTCAAAGCGGCGACGGAATTCAGGAACATTCTCAACCTTCATACTCAAGCCTGCCGCATAGGTATGTCCTCCAAAATTCTCCAGCAAATAACGACAATTGTCAACTGCTCCATACACGTCAAATCCTGGAACCGAACGAGCAGAACCGGTAGCCACATCATCCGTACGAGTCAAAACCACTGAGGGACGATGATAAATCTCTGTCAAACGAGAGGCCACGATGCCTATGATACCGCGATGCCATTCCTCGCTATAAAGTACTATCGCCTTATGCTTATGCTGCAAGTCAAGTTTTTCAACAATACGGTTAGCTTCCTCCGTCATCGATTTATCCAGATCCTTGCGCTGCTCGTTATAGGCATTGATACGTTCTGCCATCTGCTTAGCCACCTTGTAATTCTTCTCTACAAGAAGTGATACAGCCTCCTTACCATTCTGCATACGTCCACTGGCGTTGATACGTGGTCCTATCTTGAAGATAATGTTGCTCAAGGAAATCTCCCGGTCCGCCAAACCACACACTTCCATCAAAGCCTTCACACCCGTACTTGGCGCAGAATTAAGCTGACGTAAGCCATGACAAGCCAAGATGCGGTTCTCGCCCATGATGGGCACTATATCCGACGCAATACTGATGGCACACAGGTCAAGCAAAGGAATAAGCTGAGAAAACTCAATCCCATTATTCAAAGCAAAAGCCTGCATAAACTTGAATCCCACACCGCATCCACAAAGATGCTTATAAGGATAGGTATCATCTTCCCTTTTCGCATTCAGGATTGCTACGGCATCAGGCAAGACTTCATCTGGGACATGATGATCACATATGATAAAATCTATACCGCGCTCCTTGGCATAAGCAATCTCGTCTACTGCCTTTATGCCGCAATCAAGCACTATAACAAGTTTAACACCTGTCTCAAAAGCATAGTCCACTCCCTTGCACGATACTCCATACCCCTCCTCGTTACGGTCAGGGATATAATAATCTATATTGGAATAATATTGCTGTAGAAATCTGTAAACAAGAGCCACCGCCGTACAGCCGTCCACATCATAGTCTCCATAGACCAGGATGCGCTCTTTTCGTCCAAGAGCGGCATTAAGGCGTGCAACGGCCCTGTCCATATCCTTGAACAAAAAAGGATCAAGCAAACCAGTCAGTTGAGGGCGAAAGAAGGCCTTAGCATCCTCTATAGAGTCAATGCCACGCTCTATCAGAAGTTTGCCTAGAACAGGACTGATACCCAAAGACTTGGCTAATTCAGAGCCCTTTGCCTCCTGCTCCTCTGAGAATGCACTATATTCCCAAACATAATTCATAGTTTGTAAAGTTACTATAAATTATCGAGAACACTTACATTCAGACGTCTTTTTAACACAAAAAGAACATCATTTTTTTGTCAGGAAACCCAAATAGAGTATGTCATGCAGGTTGATTATCGCTGAATAACACTGAGAATTGAGTGTTACACATATAGGAGAAAGCCGCCAGAAGAAAGCGACATGGGGCTAAAGAACAATATCATCTGGCGGCAAAATTTGCTGAATTCTCTATCCTTTCCACAATCCATGTAGGTTGCAATAAGCTCTTGCATAGAGATACTTCTCCTGCACATGGAATAATGCCTCCGGCTTATTTCCTGGTTTGAGTTCCTTCCGGAGAACCTGAGTTGGAGTAACTAATTCTATCCATTCAATATAGTGATCAGGCTGCATAGGATGCTCAACATCCCCAACAATCACCCTAACCCCTTCATCAACGACATTCACCACAGGCACATGTTTCTCTTTCGCACCATCTACAACATTTCCTTTAAGCAAAGTCATAGGATTGCCACAGCAAGACATCACAGCCCCTGAATGCAATACTTCGACCACTCCTCCACAAGTGGAGCATCGATAAACTTCTTTCACATTTGTTTTCATAATAAGGCTCTTTTAAAGTGATTATCATACTAAGGAGAACGATTGACTGTTTGCCCCATTAAAAGTCAAAACATCTCCCTCTGGTCACGAAATTACAAAAATCAAATAAAAGAACTACCACGCACTACACTTATGGAACTATTTTTTAGACAGATAGTTGAACATAAGTCAATATGAACCATATAAAAGAAAGAAAAAGGAACAAGAATTACGAAGAAAGCCTCCGGCCATATCGGCTGGAGGCTTTCTCTCTGAAAAAAAAAGGCGGCTACCTACTCTCCCGCTGGACGCAGTACCATCGGCGTGGACGGGCTTAAC
>JBJFDX010000425.1:0-4099 GCA_051890235.1 Bacteroidaceae bacterium
CACCCCATTGCGCCCTCAAAACGAAAAGAAATCTGCTCAAAAATAAAATACGACATCATCATAACGCTAATGACCGATTCGGGTTTAACCCGAATACTGACTATATATATATATATATATAATAGTACGCGCGCGAAGGAATCCATCACGCGCACATAAGATATCACGAAAAGGGAAAGGGTTATTTGCTCACTATCAACTGAAGAAACTCTTCCCGGGTTTTTGCCTGATTGAATGCCCCACAGAAATCACTTGTGGTGGTCAGACTCCCTTGCTTCTCCACGCCACGCATCTGCATACACATATGCTGTGCTTCTATGACGACCATGACACCAAGTGGATGCAAGGCGTTCTGAATACATTCTCTGATCTGTTTCGTCATGCGCTCCTGAATCTGCAGACGACGGGCAAAGCAATCCACCACACGAGGTATCTTACTCAGGCCCGTAACCTGACCGTTGGGAATATATGCCACATGCACACGACCATAAAAAGGAAGCATGTGATGCTCGCAAAGTGAATAGAAATTGATGTCGCGCACGATGACCATCTGCCGATAATCCTCATTGAACTTGGCTGAATTGAGTATTGCCACAGGGTCCTCGGCATAACCGCTGGTCAGATATTGCATGGCCCGTGCCACACGAAGTGGAGTCTTTATCAACCCCTCCCGCTCCGGATTTTCGCCTATCAGACCTAAGATGCTGCGGACATGAGCAGAGATTTCCCGCTCTTGTTCTTCGTTTGACAGACACTCCTGCTGATTCGGTTCTGCAGAGAGTGGTTTCCACTCTTCCTCGGCCGCCATCCTTTCGTCAATCATCGATATTTCTATTTTATTTAATAATAGACAGTTACCTTACAACGAACCAGAACAGCTTCGGCAAACTGGCCTGAGTCCTTCATCTGCTGGAAATATTCATTGGCCTCCTCGTAGGTACGGAAATCACCCACACGACATATCCAATGAGGAGATGCAAAATGAGTGTAGACAGTCAACTCAGGAAACATTCCTTTGACGCGACGTCCCATGGCTGTCGCTTCTGTCTTACCCTTGCGTGAATTATCGCCAGAATAAACCTGTATGCGATATCCGTTGACGCGCATCTTTTGACCATTTGCCCTGATGGAGGCTGATGCCGTGTCGACAGTATCTGGCTGTTGCCTGTTGGCTGAGGACGACGATGAAGTCGTCTGCCGGCCGGCCGAAGGTGTGGCCTTTGCAGGTAAGGTGCCATTAACCAGGGCTGCTATCTTTTCACTCTGATAGAGCGTAATCTTTCCTTGTCCTGGCACGGACTTCTGAATGAGGTCGGTATAACGCTGCTGAGCCGATGCCGAATACAAAGAGAATAAGATGAGAAGTGCAAGGGATATGCGCATATCTTGTAGAATCTGGGAAAAAGAGTCTTGCCGGCCAGCGTCATGCTACAGGGCCTCCACCGGTCCGGCAAGACAAATGTGTTAGATATATAGGGAATTACTTCCAAGCATCAATGATGCCCTTGAAATCGGGAGCCTTCAGAGAAGCACCACCAATCAGGCCGCCATCGATATCAGGCTTTGCAAACAGCTCGGGGGCATTGCTTGCCTTACAAGAACCGCCATACAGGATGCTGGTCTCCTCAGCAACTGCCTCGCCATAAACCTCAGCCACACACTTGCGGATGTAAGCGTGAATCTCCTCGGCCTGCTCTGCTGTGGCAGTCTTGCCGGTACCGATAGCCCAGATGGGCTCATAGGCAATCACGATGTTCTTCCACTGCTCTGCGGTAAGATGGAACACGCTGCCTGCCAGTTCTGCCTTACATACGTCCTCCTGCTCGTTGGCCTCACGCTGCTCCAGACTCTCACCGATGCAGAAGATAACCTTCAGTCCGTTGGCCAAAGCCAGATCAACCTTCTCCTTCAGAATCTCAGGAGTCTCAGCATAATACTCACGACGCTCGCTGTGGCCCAGGATTACATACTCGGCACCTGTGCTCTTTACCATAGCGGCGCTTACCTCGCCTGTATACGCACCGCTCTCGTGATTGGCACAGTTCTCGGCACTTACGGCAATCACGCTGTCCTTGAGCAACTCGCTTACAGTTGCCAGATGGATAAAGGGAGTACCAATGACTACCTCGCAGTTGGGCTTCTCGGCAGCCAGAATGTCCTTCAACTCGGTGGCCAGAGCCACACCTTCCTGCAGGGTCTTGTTCATCTTCCAGTTTCCTGCTACAATCTTCTTTCTCATAATGTGATTGATTTAGAATTTATAGATGGTTTATGTAAATTTCTCAGTTTCCATGCCACCCACAAGCGGTCGGCCAGGGTGAATATCAGAAGTGGGAGTACGTACCAGAGGAGAATGGCCAGTATGCTCTTCGTGCGCGACTTCTCCTGTATGCTCCCCCACTCGGTCTGCTCCAGAGGTTGCTTCACGTCGGTAAGGTCGGGCATACCTGTAGAAGGCCATTTACCTATTATCTGACCATCGTGAAGCAGCATCAGACCTGGGTTGGAACGTATCATGGTCTTCAGAACGATGGCATCGGTCTGGAGGAAAGGGTATTCTGCTCCTGTCATCTCTCCCCACACATCCATGGCTTCCTGGCCGCTGGATGTGAGGCAATAGAACTGATATCCCTGTTCGAGCGCATAGTCATAGACGGAGGTGATACGGTCAAGCACTCCGTCATCGGCCTGCTCCAGATAAGGGGAGAGCAGAAGAAATACATAAGAGGTGTCCTGAAGAATGCCAAGTGTCAAGTCCTCTCCCTCTGACGTCTGCATACAGAAATCTGCCAAGGGAGAAACATCCTCAAGTTCGCCTTCCAGACGTGTATCCACAAAGGTCCATGTACTGTCGGGATAATCAGCTGCCGTGAACTCCTTACGCACTCCATCCTTCTCCATGATGAAGTAAGTCTCGGTATTGCTCACCTGGGCGTCTCTCTTATTCAATTCCTCTCTCAGGTTCACTCCCACACGATAGGGACGGAAATCAATCAGAGGCAATCCATATAGGCTGATGCCAGCAAAGATAAACGAGAAGGCCCAAGTATAAAGAGAAACGGTCCATTGGTTGCGCTCCGTAATGAGACGAGTCATGAGTCTGCGTTTGAAAAGCAGGAGTGTAACTGCCAGAAGCAGGATTACATTCTTGCCAAACGTCTGCCAGTTGGTCAGCACAAGCGCATCACCAAAGCAGCCACAGTCTCTCACAGGATTGGCCACAGCCAGATAGAGTGTGAGTAAAGTGAAGGCAAGCATAAAGAGGAAGGCCAACTGAACCGTACGACGACGGCGGATGGCAAAGAACAGATATACGCCCATGGCAAACTCCACCATGGCCAAGGCTACTGCCAGCACCAATGGAGTGACTCCCTGTGCCATAGTTGAAAGACCAAAGGCCTGGGCATAATCCTGTATCTTATACTCTGTGCCGCGGGGGTCAATCAGTTTGACCATACCCGAGAAGATGAATGTGCACGCCACCAGTACACGTGCTGCATTCACCATCAGCCACACGAGTCTACTCTTCCGAATTATCTTCACCGAAGGTTAATTTAATCAAGCCAAACACAGCATAATTCATCATGTCCATATAGTTGGCATCAATGCCTTCCGATACGAGAGTATCACCATTCAAATCCTCAATCTGCTTGGTGCGCATCACCTTCATGAGGATAAGGTCGGTGTAACTGCTCACACGCATCTGCCTCCAGGCTTCGCCATAGTCATGATTCTTGCGCAACATCAGTTCCACAGCCTCGCCTGCATGCCTGTCATAAGCCTCCAGGCATTGCTCTGCTGTCAGGTCATCCTGAGCCTCGGCAGGTCCCAGTTCCAACTGAATGAGACCGATAATGGCATAGTTGACGATACCTATGAATTCGGGCTTTATGCCCTCGTCCACAAGTCCTTTGCCACATGTCTCAAGTGTGCGGATGCGACGTGCCTTGATGTATATCTGATCAGTAAGAGAGGTGGGACGGAGTATTCTCCACGAAGCCCCATAGTCATGCAATTTCTTTGCATACAGGCTTCTGCACTCCGCCATCACGCTGTGAAACTGTTGCTGTGTATCCATATATCTCTCATTATATATAAT
>JBJFDX010000426.1:0-4093 GCA_051890235.1 Bacteroidaceae bacterium
TATATCCATAGCCTGACAGGGAAGGGGTGGGTGACAAAACTGCTTCCCATCAGAGCCCCATTAGGTGCACATGAGAGCACACCTTCCACCTCCTCTTTGGCTTCGTTGCTGGCCTGCAGATCGAGACGGTTGGCACGCTTTATGCTGTCGCGTATCTCTTCTTCGCTCATGAATGACTGGCTTGCTTTGGGGTCACCTGTAAGGAGGCCCTCCACTTTGGTATAGGCATCTGCCAAAGCTGTGATTACGCCCTCTTGAGATATGGAATCCTTCTGCTTGAGAGGTTCGTTGTAGTTCAGATCCTTGATGCCGCGATACAGTGTCTCGCCATCCAGTAGGTTACTGGTGGTGGAACATGCTACAAGGGAGAGCAACATGACAGTGATACCAGGGATATATATTATTTTTCTCATTCCTTTTCTGTGTTCGTGGTGGCATTCAGGTTTGCGCTGGGAGTGCTCGCAGGTTTGATGGCTTTGTCGGCACTTGGAAACTCATCGGCAGATTTTCTGAATCGGAACAAATCACGCAATCGGTTGGTGCGCCTTCTCAGAACCAATCCTACGCCCATCTCGGTCAACTCGCCTTCGATGAGGGACTGATAGTTGCGGTCATAGAACAGACGCACATACCGGCTGGCTCCATTGTCGAGTTTATATTCCAGAGACACGTTGTCGATGATGGTTTGCCCTGTATTCTCGGCTTCTTCACCCGTACTCACTTTACCACCCAGTACCAGACTGATTCTGTTGCCCCAGAAGCGTTTGCGAAAACTGAAGCTATAGTCGGTGGTAGTCTTGCCTGATGAGGTAGTGCTGTTTTCAATGCCAAAACTGAGATCTACCGTGGAGAGAGCCTGTCCTGCAATGTTGTTGATGGCACTCTGTAGGTACGCGTTCAAGGTGTTGGCATAACTGAACCCGTTCTTGATGTTGAAATTGTCGGTCATGTACATGCCTGTCACCAGCATGGTTACTGCCACTCGTCCCCGGTCTTCGAGTGACATGGCTGTCAACTCATTCTGCACAGTCATATCCTCAGGAGCCTCCAAAGTAAACGTGAGACCCATGTCCTGTAATGTCTGACTGAGTGAGAGTCCTACGTCGAAGGCTACATTCCGGGGGACATCGTTTTCTGTGACGATAGCTTTTACCCTCTCGCTTGCACTTATCCCCAGAACAGGATTGCCAGTATCACCTGTGAATTCCACGTAACTTCCACTATGGATGGTAAAGTCGTTGAGTGGGATTGCCATCAGGGAATAGCGCATCATTCCCTGCTCAATGGTATAGCGGCCAAACAGACGTAAGTCATTTTCGAGGTCATAGGTGAGGGTCAGTTCACCTCCTCCTTGCAGATTGACATAGTCTGACCCGTCTTCGCTGAGCAGACAGTGCACCTGTGCCGATTGCTCAACGGAAATGATTACCATGACATCTACGCTCTGACCAGGTTTGCGTATGGGTTGTACATAGGTGGTGTCACTAAAGTCGCAGAAAGTGACTATATCAGAGAGTTGGTCTTGAACAGTAATGGGCGAGTCCTTCAGCACGTATGTGACATCCGTGTTGCCCAGGACTGCCAGTCGCCCTCGCACTTTCATGTTGTCCGGGGTGCCTGTCACGCGCGCGTTCATATCTACATATACCTTGCCATACGCCAGAGCTGTTCGGCTTTGTGGAGCATCTATCAGGTTGTAGTTCTTGGCTGCAATATCAAGGGAGAGTTTTATCCTATCCAGATTGCTGAAATCAATAGAGCCGTCGATGGTAAGAGGCGATTTGCCTGCGGCATAAGCTTCGATATGGTCCAGGTCAAGATAACTGTCTCTGACGCGTAGTGTGTCATCGGGTATGGTGAGGTCAATGCTATATTCTTCAGCCAATACATGCATGGACTCAGTGGACAGGCTGCCAGTTAGCAGAGGGCTCGATGTGGGACCTGTGACTGTCAGAGTGCCTGATGCGGCTCCCTTGAGAAGTATTGTACCTTCTGGCATGAATGCGTTGGCCAGACTGAGGGGTAGTTTTTCCAGAGTGGCTTCTCCGTCTATCATTCCTTGTTTGTCCTCCTCCCAGTAGGTTCCAGCCAGCATGGCAATCTCCTGATCATTTTGGGTGAGCAGAGCATCTACATGATGGCTGCCGTCGGAGTTGGGGAAGTAGATAGCATTTACTCCCATGTTACCCATGGAAGTGTTTTCATAAGTGAGTTTGTCGATACCGATGTCTGCCGAGATGGTGGTGGCTTGGTCGGCTTGCATATAATGGATGTCACCATGAAGCAGGCCACTCAGTTGAGGAGCATAAGGCATCACACTGGTGAGCTCAGCCATGTTGATGTTATTCATGCTCAGGGAAATGTCTTGCAGGGCTTCCTCGTTAGGCGTAGAATATATCTTCAGTCCTGTTCCGTCATCTGCCAGCAGGTCTACCAGGGCCAGTATTGTTCCTTTTCTGGTCATCTCCACGAAGTTGTCCTCGTTGAGTGTAAACCGGCGATAGGCAATGATGGGGTTGAGAGGCGTCATGTGCAATCGTACACCTTCGGAGGTTACGTTGGCTTCCATGCCTATGTCTACTCCTTTTTTCCCCTTGGCATCTATGTAATCGAGATGTACGGATGTTCCTGTAGCCGTCAGCCGTGCCTGCAGGGTAGACTGAAAGGAGGCCACCCTGTTGCGCAGACCATTCCTGATGCGTGATCTGAGAGCCACCCCATCAACATCCTGTGTTATGTCCCATTGGATGGTATCAAGCAGTATGGCGCCTGTGTTGAGCGTATGCAGGTATCCATTGCCTTTCAATCCTTCTGAGGGACTTGCGTCCAGGTCCATGCAAAGCTTATCGAAACTATATCCTGCAGCTGTTTTCAGCAGATTGTTGACAGGGTTGCGCGTACCACAGAGCAGGTGCAATTGCAGAGTGGGAAGCATCCTTCGCAGTTTCTCTTGGTCCAGATGTAGACTATCCACTTCGGTATGTATCTCCTGAATTATGTTGCTTAGGTACATCTGCAGGGAATCCAGTCCATGTGGAGATCGGATCCCCAGTTCGAGGTCTCCGGCGGAAGCCTCAGCCAGAATGCTGTCAGGTGACAAGAAAAGGCGTGCCGCCAGATTCACAGGATACAGAGTTGTGTCCTTTAGATGCAAGGTAATCTCGTTGGCTCGAGCCTTCAGCATGTGGTTCTGTTGAAGGTCAGAACTTCCTTCCAGATGCATCTTCATGCTTGCTCTTAATGTATCCTTGGCCAGATGGAGAGCATGCAGGTCCATGCTGTTCAGGTCCATCGTGAAGGAGGATGATTCCAGTTTACGGTCGTGTAGGTTCAGATTGATATTTGCCAGCATGTCCAGCAACTGGTTGCCGCTGTTGAGTTGTATCTGACCATTGCCGTTTTGCATTTGAGCATCCAGTCCCATATTACCCAGATTCCATTCTTCGTATCCTATGGAGTCTATGCAGATTTGTCCTTCGAAACTTGTTCTTTCAGAAAGGAAGTCGGTGCCTTTTCCTTTGGCCGATGCTTGTGCTGTGAGGTAGTGTAGTCCGCTTTGCGGCAACCATTCATCCAGCCTCCAGTTGCGTATGGCCATTCTTGTCCTGTATGCCATGCTCTGCGTGTTGGCTGCGAGGGCTATACGTGCCCTTCCATTGTGCTGGCTTGCAAGAGCATCTACCTGAAGCATGTTCCCTTTGCGTAACAGGGTAGTAGCATGCAGGGTAGTGGAGGGTATAGCGATGCCTTTCAGATGGTAGGCCTGTTGTACGGGAGAGAGATCCATCGTGTGTATGTCCAACAGCATCTGGGCCTCCATGCTGTCAGGACAGGACAGGTGGGACAGGTTGCCATGGGTCTGTATGTCCAGCATGGAAGGGATTGTCAAGGACAGAGTGTCAACGTGCAGTTTGTCCATGTTTCCTCTGATGCTTGCCTGCAAGTCCGTTCCCTTACCAGCAAGACTCTGCCTGATTTCCTTGGGAATCATCTCTCCTGCAATCATGGCAATATCCTCCACGGCAATTCTTCCCTTGCTGAGGATAGTCAATTGTCCTTGGGGATGAGCCGTAAAAGCAGAATAGTCCATCTG
>JBJFDX010000427.1:0-4093 GCA_051890235.1 Bacteroidaceae bacterium
CAACAATATCAAGAATCGTGAGGATCTGGAAGCCAGTACTCAGGTGATGCTTGCTCCTGGTATCGGGCGAGGCAAAGAACTCTTCGATGCCATCAATACTTATCGTGAACAGGTGGTTAAGATGGTAACCGACAAGCAACAGAGACAGGTAATCAGTGCCAGTCTCTCAACAGAGGTGCCTGCCAAGGCCACCACTCTGGGCAAAAACTGGCAGGAGTATATGTTTGAGAATATGCCTACCGCAGCCGCTGTCACCTTGCTTACCAAGCTGCAGAGTGACGTGAGGTATGCCGAAGGAGAGGTGCTGCATGGACTTATCAATAATGTAGACGTAAAGGACATCCGTGTTAATCAACTCAACGCTTATGTGATTCCCTCGTCCCAAACGGTCGTTCAGGGTGGACGATTCAGTGCCCAGATTATTATGGCTGCTGTGGATACTACCCGCAGACCTACCATATACGTAGGCGGACAGCGTATCTCGGGCGATCACGGAGTTTATGAGACTGTATGTAGCCGTACGGGTGATTTTACGCTCAACGGATATATCGAGATGCTCAATGGCTCGGGTGAAACGGTTAGGCGTGATTTCCAACAGAAGTATACGGTGGTGGCTCCCAGCGCCACGGTAAGTGCCGATATCATGAATGTCCTGTATGCGGGATATGAGAACCCCATGAGCGTGAGTGTTCCTGGTGTGGCAACCAATAAACTGCGTGTCAGCATGGCAGGTGGTACCCTTACTCCCAAGGGCGACGGGAAGTATATTGCCAAGCCTACCGAGGTGGGAGGACAAGCCGTAATAACGGTAAGTGCAGAGAATGAAGGCCGCATACAAGAGATGGGTAAGTTTAACTTCAGAGTGCGCAAACTGCCTGATCCTACAGCATTCATTGCCTTTAAGGATGAAAGTGGGGCAGAGAGCCATTTCCGCGGAGGCTCACTCTCCAAGCAGATACTCATGAGCGCTCCTGGTATAGGAGCTGCTATTGACGACGGACTCTTGAACATCGCCTTCCGGGTGCAGAGTTTCGAGACCGTTTTCTATGACGCTATGGGTAACGCCGTTCCCTATATGAGCCAGGGTGCAGAATTCTCTGAGCAACAGAAAGGACAGATGCGTAAACTTTCGCGAAACAAGCGTTTTTACATCACCAATATCCACGCTACTGGTCCTGACGGAATAGAGCGTACTTTGAGTGGTGCTATGGAAGTCATTATCAAGTAATATATATATAATGTGCAATATGAAGCGTACAATCCTTCTCTTCGCTGTTACAGCGCTGGCTGCCTGCCTGGCAAATGCACAGCCTGCCAAGAGGCGTAACACAACAGCTGCAAGCGCAACCCAGAATGCTTCGGTACAGAAGAAAGGCACAGACCGAGCATCCATGCAGTTTCCTACCTCGGCAGCCATGCCAGAGGATGTTGTGTGGAAACGTGATATATATCGCCAGCTTGACCTTACCAAGGACAAGAATGCACCTCTGTACTATCCTGTTGAACCTCAAGGCAAGCAGGTAAACCTCTTTACTTATCTTTTCCGCTTAATCCTTACAGGAAGAGTTACAGCCTACACTTATCAGTTGGATGGTAATGAATCGTTTGAGGCCAAGGACAAATTGGCTGTCAAGGACATGCTGGAGCGATATGGTATCTATTATGAAGAGAAGGACGGCAAGATGCAGGTGGCTGACAGTGACGTCCCCAGCGCAGAGGCTACACGCTATTATCTGAAGGAAAGTGTTTATCTGGATCAGCGAACGGGTACATTCAGCACAAGGGTCACGGCCCTTTGCCCTGTCTTGATGCGTGGAGCTGATGAGTTCTCTACCGAAGCCACGCCTTATCCCCTCTTCTGGGTACAGTATAGTGATGTGGCTCCCTGGCTTTCCCGATTGCCGGTGATGGGTAGTAACTTGAATAATGTGACCAACATGACGGCTGACGATTATTTCACTATGAATCGTTATGAAGGTAAGATTTATAAGACGAACAATCTGCAAGGGCGTGTTTTGGCCAACTATTGTCGGACAGATAGTGCCATGACCAAGGAGCAGAAGAAGATAGAGCAGCAGTTGACAGATTTCGAGGAAGTGGTGTGGGGACATCGTAAGGATTCTACGGATAGTGTCTCTGTCGCTACTGAGAAACCTGAGAAAGTGAAGCGCTCCGGTACCAAGAAAGAATCTTCACTACAATCGAGCAGTAGCCGTAGGCGAAATACCGAGAGTAGCAAGGAGCCCAAGCAGAAGAGTGAGAATACAGCGCCGAGGGTGAGTGCACGTCGCCAGCGCCGTTAGAACTAAGTCTATGAAACGAGGTCTCGCCTTTTTCGTAATCATTCTGGCCTTGGCTTTCCCAGCCACGGCCAGACGTGTTATGTGGGGTGTCCAGACAGGATGGGACACACGGCGCTTAAAACTTGATTCTGACCTCTTTAGTGTTGATAATCGAACGGGATGGTATGTGGGTCCGCAGGCCAGTCTTCAGGTGGCTCGGGGACATCTTGCCTTGGAGGCGTCACTCCTCTATAATCAGCGAAACATGGATTTCGAAGAGAGTAACACGCGAGAAATTCATACCAATAGATTGTCTTACCTTGTTTTGCCTCTTAATCTGCGTTACACCATTCGCATAATCCGACCTTTGGGAATCTTTATATCTACTGGTCCTCAATGGAAACGGTATGTTGGACGAAATCAGCATGTACGGTTAGGGGATGAAATGGATTTGCGCCTTGATCCCAGTACTCTCAGTTGGAATGTAGGTGCAGGAGTTGAACTCTTCCGTCATCTACTCTTGAGTGCGACCTATAATTTTGCCATTGATCAGGAAGGTTGGAAGAGAAGCATGGGTGAGGCCATCCGTGATTTTGATATCAAACGTAATTCTTGCCAGGTGAGTCTTACTTGCTTGTTCTGAAGTCCCTGTTTCTATGTCCAGATACGCAGATGTAGTTCTTCCGCTTCCCTTTGGTGAGACCTTCACTTATTCCTTGCCTGATGCTTTGCAAATGTGTGTTCAGGTGGGTAGCAGGGTGATTGTGCCTTTGGGTAACCGTAAATACTACAGCGCCATTGTAGTATGTTTGCATGATAACAAACCAGAATATGCCACTAAGGAGGTGGCTGAACTGGCAGGTGAGTCTCCTTTGGTATTGCCTTCACAGTTGCGGTTATGGCGCTGGATAGCGGATTATTATCTTTGTTCCTTGGGGGATGTGTATAAGGCTGCGTTGCCCGCAGGTCTTAAGTTGGAGAGCGAGAGTAGCGTTATGTTTGTCGAAGACTTTGCCAATCTGGACAGCCTTACTCCATCTGAGAGACGTGTATATGACCTGCTGGAGCAGGAACCTGTGCAGAAGCTTTCTGCTTTGCAGAAGCAGACGGGGATCTCAGGCATCCTTACTCTTGTCAATCATATGCTTGAGAAGGGAACTGTGAGAGTAAAGGAGGAGGTAAGACGCACCTATAAACCGCGTACCATACCTTGTGTACGTATTACTCCAGAATATTTCGAAGAATCAGTCTTGCGTGGTTTCTTCCTATCGCTTCCCCGCAAGAGCAAGCAACAGGAGTTACTCATGAGATATATGCAGTTGTCGTCAACGGCTTCTGCTCAAGTGCTTCAGAACTACAACTTGCTTAAGGATGTGACCCGTGACGAACTTCTTCAGGACGGGGCTTTCAGTCCATCCTCTTTCAATACACTCAGGAAAAAGGGTGTGCTGGAGGTGTGGCAGAAACCTGTGGGCCGTTTGTCGGAGAGTCAGATCCCTGCACATCTTGTTATGCATGAACTGAGTGAAGCTCAGCAGCATGCCATGAATCAGATTGAGGCCACATGGGAGCAAAGGGACGTGTGTTTGCTTCATGGAGTAACCAGTAGCGGAAAGACGGAGGTTTACATACACCTCATACAAAGGGAACTTGAGCGTGGGAGACAGGTGCTGTTCATGCTTCCTGAGATTGTCCTTACCACTCAACTTACGGAGCGCTTGAAACGTGTCTTCGGAGATTGCTTGGGAGTCTATCATTCTCGTTATCCTGATGCCGAACGTGTAGAGGTGTATCAGAAGATGTTGTCAGAG
>JBJFDX010000428.1:0-4064 GCA_051890235.1 Bacteroidaceae bacterium
CATTCCACACATGGTGAGTCGGTAACGTACAGAGTACTTCCGTCGCTGTTGTTGTTGCTTCGGGCAATCTTTGTGATAGCGTTTGCTTCGGCATGTAGCACATAGGGTTTGGTGTGATTGTCCTCATCCTCGCATATGTTCTCAAATCCCGACGGTGTACCGTTGTATCCGTCGCTGATGATTCTCTTATCCTTGACGATGAGTGCGCCCACTCGTCGGCGTTCACAATAGCTGTTCTCGCTCCAGATACGAGCCATCCTCAGATATCTGCTGTCAAGTTCCTTCTGTTTGTCCATGTGTGTGACTTGAATGTGATAGAATTATACTTTATCGATTCCATTCCGTTTCAGGAGGGCGTCGATGGTGGGTTTCTGTCCGCGGAAGCGCTCGTAGAGCTTCATGGGTGCCTCTGTCCCTCCACGCTCCAGTATCTCACGTCTGAAGCGCAGGGCTGTTTCGTGATCAAAGATTCCATTCTGCAGGAAAAGGCTGAAGGCATCGGCATCCAGCACTTCTGCCCATTTGTAACTATAATACCCAGCAGCATAACCTCCGTTCATGATATGCCCGAACTGTACGGACATGCATGTCTGAGGATGTTGTGGCAGGAGCTGGGCTCTTTCCCAGGCTTTCTTCTCAAATGTGGGCACATCTTCGCAGAATTCCTCTTGTCTGTCGTAATAGGCCATGTCCAGCATGCAGAAACTGAGTTGGCGGGTGCATAGGTATCCGCACATGTAATTGTTGCTGTCCTTGACACGCTGAATCAGATCATCAGGTAAGGACTCGCCCGTCTGATAATGGAAGGCAAAGGTATCAAGAAACTCTTTCTGTGTGGCATAGTTCTCCATGAATTGTGATGGGAGTTCCACAAAGTCACGGTAGACGTTCGTTCCACTCTGTGCCATGAATCGTACGCGTGAGAACAAACCATGGAGTGCATGGCCGAACTCATGCAGGAAGGTCTCCACCTCGCCCAATGTGAGCAGGGAAGGTTTGTCCTCTGTGGGCTTGGTCAGATTCATCGTTATGCTCACGTGAGGCCGATGATCCATGCCTTCCTGGTCGATATATTGTTCTGCATAACTTGTCATCCATGCTCCGCTTTGCTTGTTCTCCCTTGGATGGAAGTCAGCATAGAGAACACCCAAATACGTTTTGTCCTCTTCAAGAACCTCGTAGGCTTCCACGTCGGGGTGGTAAACGGGGATATCTTTGCGTAAGTGGAAGGTGATGCCATACAGGCGTGTGGCAAGTCCGAATATGCCCTTCTTGACGTTTTCCAAACGGAAGTAGGGACGTAACATCTCGGAATCCAGATTATAACGCTCCATCTTCAGTTTGCGACCGTAGTAAGAGTAGTCCCAGGGTTGCAGTTTGAAGTCTTTGCCCTCAAGTTTCTTGGCCGTTTGCTCCACCTCAGCCAGTTCTTCTCGTGCCACAGGCATATAAGCTTCCATCAGTTGGTTGATGAGCGCATATATATTGGCCGCGTTTTCTGCCATGCGGCGCTTGAGTACACTTTCGGCATAGGTTTGGTTACCCAACAGCTGGGCTATCTCACGCCTTAGGTTTACGATACGCGTCACCAACTTTCTGTTGTCATATTCTCCACCTTTGCAGCATATGGTATTCTTGGCGATGTACATCTGTTCGCGCAGACTTCTGTTGTCTGCATAGGTCATGAATGGTCCGTAGCTTGGTTGCTGCAGAGTGAAGATCCATCCTGGCTTTCCCTTCTCTTTTGCCGCCAATGCAGCAGCCTCCATGGCAGTCTCTGGCAGTCCCGTAAGTTTGCCTTTATCCTCCACATGCAAACAATAGGCATTGGTCTCTTTGAGGCAATTCTGTCCAAACTGAAGTGTGATGGCATCCAGTTCCACCCTCATGGCTGTCAACTTTTCCTTGTCTTCGTCAGAGAGGCAGGCACCTCCACGCTGGAATCCGTCAAAGATATCATCAAGGAGTTTCTGCTCTTCGGCATTCAGTCCTGTCTCATGCTCCTTGACATATCTGATCCGCTCAAAGAGTTGTCTGTTGAGCATAATCTTATTGGCATGTTCAGTGAGGATGGGAGAGAGCTTCTGTGCCAGAAGGTCGGCCTCGTCTGATGTGCAGCAACTCAGCAGGTTGAAGAATATGGTGGTGGCTCTATTGAGCAGTTGGTCAGTGGGAGGCAGAATGGTGTTGCTGAAGGAGGGTTCTTCGGGGTTGTCGATGATTTCCTGTATGGCAGTCTGTTCCTGTCTCATGCCTTCCATAATGGCCTCTTCCAGGTCCTGTAAGGTAATCCTGTCAAAAGGCGTCGTATTATGTGGGGTGCCATATTCTCCGCTGAGTAATGGATTCTCTCTTTTCGTATCTGTCATTTTGTGTATGTCTTGATGTGAGTCTTTCGGTGTTATCTGTTTTCCTGTTTGCCGTCTTTGTCCTGATTGCCCATGATATAATCCCTGAGCAACCTTACTGAGGGGATATTGACGGTGGACCGTGATAGGGCAATGGCTTTATCGTCAGCCAGCAGGTTGAGCATGCGTGAGATGGTGAGTCGAGTCTCCTCCAGATAAAGTGCCAGGTCGTTCATCTTCACGTTCAGCATGATGTCTGTCTCCTCTTCTCTGCAGAGGGTTTCCAGCAGATGAAGAAATTTCTCTGCTACCGTCCTGCGTGGTGTGGGCACTATGAGTCTGTTCTGCTTATGTGTGATGGCAGAGAGGTAGTTGAGTAGGTTATATCTGAAGATGGGGTGGTTCATCAATCGTTTGCCCACATCATTCTTCCGTATGCTGATAATCAGCAGCTCAGTCTCGGCAAAGTAGGAATTATGGTAGTGACAATTCAGACCATACATACTCTCTGGTTCGATGGCAGCTGGTGGCTGGATGCTTGTCGTGATGGTGAGGCGTCCATCTGCGGTGGTGTGCCTTCTGCGCAGTATCCCGCTGGCTACCAGAATGAGGTGCGTGCAGGCATCACCCTGATTGAGTAGAGGCAGATGGCTGGGAGGGATGTGCTCCATCTCCAGTCCGTGTGACTCTTCCAATCGTGCCAGATCTTGCCCGCTGAGTCCTTGTAGGAGGGGTAGGTGAGTCAGAAGTCTGTATTTCGTGCTGAAATCCATGATGAATTTTTGCCGGTGGTTGGGTTGCTCCTGTCTTTACTTGTTCGAAATCAGTTTCTTGAAGTCAGGTGTACACCAGATGTCATATTTGCCGTCATCTGTTGACAGGATGAAGTACGCCTGCAGTTCCTGATGCTTCTGTAATAAAGCCTTTGCTCTGTCGAGTCCCATTACCATGAAGGCTGTGGCAAATCCGTCGGCCATGGCACATGTAGGTGCCAGTACGGTACTGCTCAGGATGCTATGTTGCACGGGATATCCGCTGTGAGGGTCTATGGTATGTGCCACACGCTTGCCGTCTCTTACATAGAAGTTTCGGTAGTTGCCGCTTGTGGCTATGGCGCAGTTATTCAACTCGATGATATCCTGCAGTTGGTTGTTTGTGTCTTGCAGGTCTTCTTCGGGTTTGTTGATGCCTATTCTCCAGGGCTCGCCCTTGGGATTTCTTCCTTGGGAAACAATCTCTCCACCTATTTCAATCATGAAATTGTGTATGCCATGGCTGCGGAAGAGGGATGCCACCTGATCCACTCCGAATCCTTTGGCTATGGCGCTGAAGTCAAGGATGATTCTTGCATCGGCTTTCTCTATCTTATGGTCTTGTATGCTCACCTTCTGCCATCCGATAAACTGACGAAGGCTATCCACGGTGGCAGAGTCTGGCCATTGGTCGTGCTTGAATCCAAATCCCCAGGCGTTTACCAAAGGAGCCACCGTGACGTCAAAGGAACCGTCTGTGGCTTCGCTGATGGCTGTGGCTCGTTGGAACACTGTCTCAAACAAGGAGTCAGTCTGTAGGTCTTCGCCAGAGTTTATCTTGCTGACTGTACTTTGCTTGTTGAACATGGACAGGGAAGAGTCTACGGAATGCAGGCAGTCAAGTATCTCTTTCTGCAGACTTTCTCCGTATTGATATTTCACGTGATATACGGTCCCAAAAATG
>JBJFDX010000429.1:0-4031 GCA_051890235.1 Bacteroidaceae bacterium
CCGGACCTCACCACGCAACGAAATCTGTCCAATCCGTCCAAATCTGTGTTTTAAAAGAAACGCTCTGTAGATATTCAGTGGGGAATTATGGAACCTGTCCTTCGGCATCGGGTTCCCCACTAAATATCTACTGAGCCCTTTTAACTTCTCATCCGTGGTAAAAAGAATAACTGCAGGAGTCAATAATCCCTGAAGTTATTTCTGTATACTTTCAAAACGAAAGCAAAATACATACAATACGTTACATTATGTAAGCAAAAATATTACTTTTCTTACATATCTGTTAGCAAAATATAATTTGATTAGCAAAAAGTATTGTAATGTATGTTTTTGTATGACAAAACGTAATACTTTTGCAAGTGTAACAGAGCAAAAAGAAAGAGAAAACGTAAAATAGCTATCGTATTGTATATATAATAATGTATAATAAAGACAGGTATTAACTATTTTAAGCGAGAGATTGACATGAAGAAGATTGAAGCGATCATCCGAAAAACGAAGTTCGAGGATGTAAAGGAAGCATTACTTGCTGCAGACATCGAGTGGTTTTCCTATTACGATGTACGAGGAGAAGGTAAGATGAGACAGGCACGCATCTATCGTGGAGTCATGTATGATACCAGCAGTATAGAAAGAGTCTTGCTCAATATCGTGGTTCGTGACAAGAATGTGGAGAAAACCATACAGGCTGTTCAGAAAGCTGCATGTACAGGCGAGATAGGTGATGGACGTATTTTCGTGATTCCCGTAGAGGATACCGTGAGAATCCGAACTGGTGAGCGCGGTGATGTGGCTCTTTATAATGCCGAGAAGGAGAAGTGATATTCCCGGGACGCTGACTCCTTGCGGTCAATGGGACCGTGTGAATGGGTCGTGTGTAACCTTATATCGGGATTTCTAAGGTAAGATTAAGATAAGAAAGATTTTTCTAATTATTAATTTTCAGGATTATGACTATACAAGAGATAGGTTTGTCGTTGGATACGGTATGGATGTTGCTGGCTGCTATGTTGGTGTTCTTTATGCAACCCGGTTTTGCCCTTTGCGAAGCAGGATTTACGCGCAGTAAGAATACTGCCAATATCCTTTTCAAGAACTTTGTGGATTTCATGCTCGGTTCGGTTCTCTTCTGGTTCTTTGGTTTCGGCCTGATGTTTGGCAGCAATGGAGCAGGCTTTGCCGGCATGCCCAACTTCGGCGATCTTTCATTTTATGAGGGTGGCCTTCCCACGGAGGGTTTCCTGATGTTTGAAACGGTATTCTGTGCCACAAGTGCCACCATCGTATCCGGTGCTATGGCAGAGCGTACCAAGTTTTCCATGTATTGCATTTATTCATTGTTTATCTCCCTCTTGATTTATCCTATAGAAGGCCATTGGACCTGGGGCGGAGGCTGGTTGTGCAATGGTGAGGCAGATTCCTTCATGATGTCCACTTTTGGCGCCACCTTCCATGACTTCGCCGGTTCTGCCATCGTGCATTCTGTAGGTGGTGTCCTTGCTTTGGTTGGCGCCATATGCTTAGGTCCCCGTTTGGGCAAGTACCGTGGTGGCAAGAGCAATGCTATTCCCGGTCATAATCTGATGGCTGCTGCTCTGGGCGTGTTCATCCTGTGGTTTGGATGGTTCGGTTTCAACCCTGGTTCTCAGCTTGCTGCTTCAGGTGAGGTGAACATGACGGCCATAAGCCATGTGTTCCTTACCACCAATCTGGCAGCCGTATGTGGCGGTTTGGCAACGATGATCGTGACTTGGATTAAGTATGGCAAGCCCTCTTTCTCCCTGATGCTCAACGGTGTTCTTGCTGGATTGGTAGCCATCACGGCAGGTTGTGACCTTGTAAGTCCTCTGGGGGCTGCCATTATCGGTTTGCTTTCAGGTATCATCTTGGTGTTCTCCATTGAGTTCATCGACAGCAAGCTGCATATTGATGATCCTGTAGGTGCAAGCAGCGTGCATGGCGTGTGCGGTATCTTCGGAACCCTGATGACCAGTTTGCTTGCCGTGGATGGCGGTACCTTCTATGGCGGTGGTTTCGGATTCTTCGGTGCTCAGGCTTTCGGTATCCTGGTGATTGACGCGTGGGCTGCTGTAACAGGAATCATCCTCTTCTGGGGTATCAAGAAGATTGCCGGATTGAGAGTCGACAAGCGTATCGAGGAAGAGGGTCTGGATATTTACGAACATGGCGAGAGCTGCTACAACTAAACCTTGACTCATCAGTAAGTCGTCAATAGCGTTTCGCCCGGCAAGACGGAGGGCTGACTTTCGAAGTTGCATGTTTCGTCGGTCCTCCGTACTTAGCCAAAAGAAGATTAATTACGCCAAAATTAGAAAACTATGAAAGGAGAATTGAATATGAAAGGTATTGTGAGAGTGGTGTTGCTTGCATTCATGATTTGTGGGACTGCTATGGTTGCCAGGGCTGAGGATAAGGTAGAGGCAACTATTGCCACAGACTTTGTGAGTCAGTATTATTGGCGTGGTCAGGACCTGGGAGATATATCCGTACAACCAACTTTGGGTATTGCCTGGAAGGGCCTTTCGCTCACAGCCTGGGGTAGTGTAGGCCTGTCTGATTTCAATGATACCCAGGAGTTTGACCTTACAGCTGCTTATGAGATAAAGGGATTCCACGTGGGTGTTACTGACTATTGGTTCAACAGTCCCCTGGAGAAGTATTTCAAGTATCACAATGACAACACTTCGCATGTGTTTGAAGGCAATCTGGGTTACGACTTCGGATTCCTCTCTATCGACTGGTATACCAACTTCGCAGGTAATGATGGCGTGAACAAGGATGGCAAGCGTGCTTACTCCTCCTATGTGGAACTTGCCGCTCCTTTCCGTTTGGCAGGTTGTGACTGGTCGGCCAGCGTGGGTGCTGTTCCCTATGCCACCTCTTTCTATGCCAAGGCCAATGGATTTGCTGTTACTCATCTGGCCATCAAAGCCAGCAGGGACATCCACATCACGGAGAAGTTCAGCATTCCACTGTTTGCTCAAATAGCCGCCAACCCCAGTACAGGCAAGGCTTACTTCGTGGCAGGATTCACGCTGCAGGCATTCTGATATTGCAAAAAACAAGGAACGGAGTGGATGTCACCTTGTGTGAATCATCCAATCCGTTCCTTGAGAAGACACTCTTGTAAGTGCCGTGAGGCACCGTCTCAGATGCCCTTATGGGCAGAACTGTTGTTTATTGGTTGTGATGGGCACTTCTCTTCTGCCATATGGTAAAGAGGGTGCCCTTTTTCCTTTCGTTCGGATTAGAACTCGAGGTTGAAACCAATAGCTGCCACACGGTTCTTGCGCCAGTAATGGTCAGTCTTCACACCGGCAGCAGTCTGAGTCTTTACGTCACGTGTCTGGTAGAAGCTGTGCATGTAACCGAAGTCCATGTTGAAACGCTCGGTTATGTTCACGCGAATACCGAAGCCGATGGAGTTGTTTGAGGTGGTGAAGCTCAGGTCGTTCATGAACTCATCACTCTGACGATAGCATGTTCTCTGCCAGCTTGCACTTGCAGTCAGTCGTTTGATGATGTCCCACTCAGCGCCAGCGTTAAACTCCATGGTGTTCTTGTCCAGCAGGTCCTGCTTGTTTCCATAGCGCTTTGCCTGCTTGTCGAAATAGTAATGCCATCCTGCCTGCAGACGAACCTGCTCGATGGGGCTGTACTGAGCACCCATGTTGATGATGGCGGGGCTGTCCTCACGTACGTGCTTGCCATCGGCAAACTGGCCAAGAGTAGCGTTTTGTGTAGCAGCCAACTTGGTGTAGTCATTCATTTCGCTCTTGTTCTTGAGCCAAAGAACAGTGGGAGCCTCGGCACGCATGGCCAGATTCCAATGCTTGTTGATTCTCCAGTCTACGCCAATGATGGGAGCCACACCGATAGCACTCTGGTCACAGTTGAGTTCCAGTTCGGATTGTGAGAGCGTCTGCTCCACCTGCTGATCCAGAGCACCCTTGACCTGTGAGAGATAAGCCTACTGGGTGGGGTTGAGGTCTGCCAGAGTGGGAGTGGCT
>JBJFDX010000430.1:0-4028 GCA_051890235.1 Bacteroidaceae bacterium
AGTGCCTTGTTTCCAGAGAGTCCCGTGATAAATTCCACTGCGTGTTGCGACTTTGTAAGCATCCAACCCCTATGGCAATAAGCCATCGCCCCTGAAAAACAGGGGTATGGGATTCTCTAGTTAATTTTATTCGACAGAAAATTTTAGATTGTTAACACAATAATTCTTGTGTTATGAGTTCGTAGTCCGTTCTTCCACCTGAGGTCATACCAAAGAAGCCCTTGAAAAAATCAAGTGACGCTCTCTTCATCAGTTTGCATGTCTCAACGAAAGTAAGGTATACGGCAGTGACTCGAGCTCCTTTTTCGCTACTAAATCCACCGAAACTTTTTCGAAGATTAGCAAATGGCCGGACTGCCCGTTCAATGGCTTTATCCAAACTTCGGGATAAAGCCATTTATCCCTACTTTTGTTTTATCCCAACTTTTCAGTCAAGTTGTTGCGCTTAAGACTAAACCTACCCAAAAAGTTGGGATAAAAAATCAAACGAAATTGAAGTAATCATGTATACACCCTGCATTGGGCAGTTTCCATAGCTTTATCATTGATGAGTTTTTCTCTTCCTCCAATGTGGCTAATGCGGCCAATTGCTGTTTTGTCGTTATATCCTGGTACTTCATGGTTGTTTCAAGACTTTCATGACCAAGAAGTTTGCTTATTTCTACGATATTTATGCCATCTTCAAGCCAATGGGTCGCTTTTGCATGTCTCCACATATGACTATGAAGATCCAAAGGCACGTCCTCGCACAACTCATGAGCTTTGGTCGCATACATCCTTAGTCTCTTGCGGATAGCCTCCTGTGACAGCTTTGTCTTTTCACCATGCCATGAAGAGTAGAACAGATAGTCATCAGCATTAGGCCTATCTCCATGAAAGACCTTGATGTATCTCTTGAGCGTCTCTACCAAGCCGGACATAAGGTAAGCACTTCTGATTTTACTGCCTTTGCCAATGACCGTAATATATGGCTTGTCCGCATGGAGATAAATCTGTGAGATTTTGAGTGACAGCACTTCATCTATACGGGTTGCGGTACCATACTCCAGTTCCATAAGTGTCAAATCTCTAAGTCCCTTGGCTGTTTTCGTATTTGGAATTGAGAAAATCGCCTTTACTGCATCCCTGGTCAAACCGATTACTTTACGCTTAGGTTCTTTCAGATGCTTGACAGAGTCGGATACATCCTGGTACAGGAAACGGTAAGTTGCATTTCTCATTCCAAAGTATTTGATAAGGCATTTTAGAGAAGCCAGTCTGCAGTTACACGTCTTGTTGGAACATTTTCTGTTCTCTTTCAGCCATCTGAGCCATTCATTAACTCTATTGGCAGAGAAACAGTCGGTATTGAAGTTTGATTCGTTGAATCCGATTTCTTCAAGATAGGAGATATACAGATTGACAGCTATTCGATAATTACGGGTCGTATGACTGCTGTTAGTCCTCAAGGTTGGGATGTACGATGTTATCCAGTCGTATGTATATCTGGATAGTTCCCTGATTGTTTCATTCGTTTTCTTCCTCATAATCATCCAATTTGGGAAGTAAACTGTTGAAAGATTCTTCTGAGCATTGCCTGATCTTGTCTGCCAGTCCTGGAGACAGATTGAAATACCAATAAGTGCTGGACAGGGACCGATGCCCCATCGTACGGCTAAGATACAGTAACTTGTCGTGTACGCCATATCCCAACCCCTTCCATCCTGTGATGTTGACCACTGCATAATGGCTTCTCATATCGTAAGGACGTGCAGGCTCACTACTGACCTTTACCCATATCTGTCGGAAATGGTATTCTGCCCAATGAGGCCTATGCGGGCCATCATCGGCATCAGGGAAAAACATCTGCCGGCTTGGCATGACAAGCGCCATGCATTCATCATACCTTTTCAGCAGCTCCACCAAGCTTGAATGCAACGCAACCCGATGCTGGTCATATCCTTTTGTCTCATTGATTTCAATGATTCCGTCTGTCAGGTCAACGTCTGTCCGCTTTAGATGCCTTGCCTCATTAGTTCTCATTCCCGTGCTGAACAAGAGTCGGAAATATACAGGTAGTTCAAGTTGGTTCAGGCGTGTATAGAGTGTATTGTTGTGCTTTCTTGACGCTAACACGTGCTTGTCACACTCCACAAAGAAACGCGCCAATTCCTCGTCAGTAAATGCGTGTGGTATATACAGGCAAGGTCTTTCGCTGGGAGTTGCAGGAGGTGCAATTGAAGTCCATCCTTCCTTGTTCGCATACTTTACAAATCCTATTATTGCAGAAATCCTGTATTTGCAAGAGTTCCCATGCTCTGTAGGTCTTTCTTTGCACCAATCAAGCATACCTTCACAAAGGGTGTCTTGTCCGGGATAGTGTTCGGCACAATAGTTGTCAAAGAAATGCAGGTTATCGTCATATACATTACACCAGCGCCTTACAGCCTTGCGGCTCAGAACAAATGCTTCAAACTGACTGGCCATAGCAGAATGAAATGGATGCTTCATAATTCAAAGACCTCCTCTGCTATAGGGTAATCACTAATGTCCAAGGCGCATTCTCTAAGATGTTCTATATCAGCATCGACATAAGGATTGACAGATTCCGGTGATGTATGTCCGAGAATGGAACTTATCACAGGACTGGCAACGTCATTTGCCAATAAGGATGTAGCCAAGTGATGCCTGAATATACGTACACCTGTTCTTGAACCATCTGTCCTGACGTTTGCTTCGTTGAAGACATTCTTGATATGTCCCCATAGATGATCTATCTTCTCAAACGGACGCCTGTTACTAATGAGAATCTCCTTGCCTTTTCCATTAGGACGATTAGAGGTGATATATCTCCAAATGGCATTGCCTACGGTTGCGGTTAATGGCAGAGTCAGCTCAACCCCAGTCTTTGATTGGATAATATTGATGGTCTCTTTGTCCCAGTCTATACTGTCTACTGTAAGTGAGGTGATATCGGTTCCACGCATGCCTGTGTAGTAAGCAATGGTAACGATAGCCTTGTCTAACAAATTGCTTTTGGTGTCTTCGCCGTGAAGAACCTCCCTGATTTTGGAGGCCTCGTCTTTTTTCAGGAACTGATAGTTTGGATAGGCCTTTGGTAATTTCGGAAGATAATCAACGACCTTGATTACATCTGCATCTTGGTCTGATGCCGCATGTTTCAATATAGGCATAAACTTACTGATATAGGCATGACCGCGGATAGGTCTGTCTCCATCAAAAAAGAAACTGAGTACATCAAACCGTCCCACGGTTGAGAATTCCATCTTGCCTCTTGACTGCAAATGAGTAAAGAAGCAGATTGCTGCGCGTTTTTCAACATGAACAGTCTTTACACGCTTAGGAGTAGTAAACGCCCATGCAACATAGCTGTCAATAGCGTTCTTGAAGGTGGGACTAAGAAGGTCATACTTCTCGGGTTTATCATCCACGCTATACTGATGTCTCCAGTTGGGATACTTACCCTCCTGGTCAAACAACTTGACGCAACGGAGCGTGGATTTGAATGTCTTCCTGCACGGAGCACCTTCCTTCCAACCCCATTTGTCAATCTCATACCAATACAACTGATCGTATGAATTGATTTCTGACTTGGCACCATCTGATAGTACCGCTTTGATACATTTCTTGATCCATCCGATATGAGCTTTGCCATAGCCATGCTCCTTCATGTAATCAAGAAGTTTCTGATAATTTTGTGATAATCTACTTACGTCCATATTAATTGAAATTAGTGAACGTATATAGTATACACATTTTTATCACAACTTTTTCAATCTTTAATGGAAAAATGTATCATGAAACCAATCTTTTATGGTATGACCCACCAAAAGTTGGGATAAAACTAAAGTTGGGATAAGCGTGGATTATTATACAAAGACAAAGGATGAAGAGAAACTGGCCCGTGCCCTATATTATAAAGGTATGGTGCTCTATGTATTGGGAAAACATGAAAGAAGTTTGAAGATTATCAAACAGGCTGAACTGCTGGAGGAGAAGCACCACGACCTGTCATTGTGCACCAAAGC
>JBJFDX010000431.1:0-4024 GCA_051890235.1 Bacteroidaceae bacterium
ACTCATCGTAAGTTTGGCGCAAACTCAGATGCCGATTACATGGCATCCATGCCAACTATCGTTTTCTGATTTCCATAGTAATATCCAAATAGGGGCGGATGCCAAGGATATAGTCGTGATATAGTTCCAAGGCATCCTTGCCCTTGAGCACATGGCACTTGCCACACGATGGACAATGGCCCAGGCATTCCCATTGTTGTTCTACATAAGCAAGTCGCTCCTCACGCGTAGAATAAAGAATATGTGGAGGCTGATTCATCTTATCGTTTGGCTTTCTTCCATCCTTGGTATCCACCCTTCAGTTCCACCACATGATATCCTTGCCTGCAGAGGATTCCGGCAGCCTTGCGACTTCGCTTTCCGCTTGCGCAATACAGGGCTACGGTATGATTCTGAGGCAGGATGGATAAGGCCTGACTGAGGAAATCCTCTTTGAGAAAATCAATATTGATAGCCCCAGGAATATGTCCCTTGGCGTATTCTTCGGCCGTGCGTACATCCACACGAAGCACCAAGGTATCGGATATCAAGAGCGCAAATTCGTCGGTCTGCACTCGTTCGTAGCTACCCCGATGAGGATTGCAGGCCAGCAGAAAGAGTGCAGAACCGAAGATAGTTTTGAGAAAGATGCTTTTAAGCATAATCTAAGCTTGAGGATCAGATGAAGAGGTTTACGTTGGCTTGTTCGGCTCTCTCCATATAGGTGGCAACGCCACCCACGGTAACGTTGTCGAGGAGCTCCTCCCGCTTCACACCCATCACATCCATAGACATCTGACAAGCGATAAATTCCACCCCATTGTCGATGGCTTGCTGGCGGAGTGATTCCAGCGAATCCACGCCCTTCTGTTTCATCAGATAACGCATCATACGTGCTCCTATACCCAGCATATTCATCTTTGATAGGGCCAGACGGGTGGAGTCAGAGGGTAGCATCCAAGAGAACATACGCCCGAAGATGTCTTTCTCCACATGCGGTTTGTGCACCTTCTTGATGGCGTTGAGTCCCCAGAAAGTGAAGAAGATGCTTACCTTTTGTCCTGTAGCGGCTGCTCCGTTGGCCAACACAAAGGTGGCGAGGGTCTTGTCAAGGTCGTCGCTGAAGAGTATCAGGGTTTTGCCTTTGCCAGCCGACAGCTCTTTTATAATCTCAGTTTGACAGGAAGTGGCCTTCTCAATCTCTACAACATGAATGCCGCCCTGGGAAGATTTACTCACCAGCCGATTGCCCGTGGTACGGCACCACGCTTCGGCATCACGTGGGAATCCTGCATCCGTAGCGCGTATCTCGAGATGTTGACCTGCCGAAAGTTCGTCCATGGCCTGCTTCATCTTCAATATGGGACCAGGGCATTGAATACCACAAGCATCCACCTTGATAACGGTTTTCTCTTTGGAACAAGTATCGCTTGAACTACAGCAGCTTACTTCATACTCATTAAAGCCTTGAGGCAACTCAATCTGAGCCGTTGCAGCTTTGTAGGTCTTGATGCCGCCTATGAGATTGCGCACATTCTGATACCCGTTTCCTTTGAGGATATTGGATGCCAGATAACCTCTCAATCCCACTCCGCAGAAAAGCCATACAGGATGGTCGGATGCTATCTCCTGCATGCGCTCACGAATGCTGTCAAGCGGGATGTTGATGGCTCCGGGAATAGTGCCGAGAGCATATTCATCCGGCGTACGAACATCCACAAGAGTCACCCCCTGGAGGTCCGATTCTGCCAGTTCACGCCAATAGAGAGGTTGCATCTTACCCGACAGGATATTGCAAGCCACGTATCCCGAGATAGCCACAGGATCCTTGGCCGACGAGAATGGGGGCGCATAGGCGTGCTCAAGGCGTGTGAGTTGTTCCACGCTGGCACCCTGCTTGATGGCCAGGGCATATTGGTTGATGCGCGTGTCCACTCCGTCATATCCCACTATCTGAGCGCCATAGAGGCATCCGTCGGTGGGCGAGAAGGTAATCTTGATGGACATCTGCAGGCTTCCAGGATAATAACCTGCATGTGACCCGTTATGGATGGTGGCGGTAAGATAGGGTATCTGCATCTGACTGAGGCGCTTGGCAGGTAATCCCGTGGAGGCTACCGTGAGGTCAAACACCTTGGCTATGGACGTACCTATTGACCCTTCGTAACTGATCTTGTTGCCCAGGACCATGTTGTCGGCCACGATACGTGCCTGTCTGTTGGCCGGGCCAGCCAAGAAGTTCAGCCATGGTTTGCCTGTTATCGGGTGAGGATATTCGATGGCATCACCCACGGCATAGACATTCTCGGCAGAAGTCTGCAGGTATTGGTTTACCTGTATGCCACGCATCTCTCCCAGTTGCAGGCCGGATGCTTGTGCCAGGGTAGTCTCAGCACGAACGCCTATACTCAAGAGTACCATATCGGCACGTAACTGTATCCCCGACTGGAAGTTGATAATCAGTTCCTCGTTTTCTCGGGAGAAACTCTCAACAGCCTGTTTCAGATAGAGTTTAACGTCCTTCTGTAAGAGATGTTCGTGCACAAGGGCCGCCATCGAATAGTCAATGGGCCCCATCACCTGGGGAGCCATCTCCACCACAGCCACCTGAGCGCCTGCATGCTTCAGGTTCTCGGCCATCTCGAGTCCTATGAACCCTCCACCCACGATGACAGCTCTTCGCACCTTGTGAGTATCGATATAGGCCTTGATGCGGTCTGTATCATCCACGTTTCTTAGGGTGAAGATACCTTCGCTTTGTATTCCCGGCAAGGGAGGAACCACGGGTGCGGCTCCAGGCGAGAGCAACAGTTTGTCATAACCCTCGGTATATTCCTCGCCATTGGCCTTGCGAACGGTTACATGTTGGCTTGCTGTATCAATATAAGTAACTTCACTTTGTGTGCGCACATCTATATTAAAACGCTTTCCAAAGGCCTCGGGAGTCTGCACAAAAAGGCGTTCTCGCTCCTCAATTACGCCTCCTATATAATAGGGTAGTCCGCAATTGGCATACGAGATATAAGCCCCCTTTTCCAGAAGTATGATTTCGGCCTCTTCGCTTAGCCTCCTGATACGTGCGGCGGCGGTTGCGCCTCCGGCTACTCCTCCAATGATGAGGTATCTTTTTCTGTCGGCATTCATGGTGGGAAACAGTTTATTTGGGATAAAGAGCCACAGAGGATCGGGTGTAAGATGCCTTTCCTCTGTGGCAATCAAATGAATAAAATAGATTCTGCTTGAGAAGAAAATCAGAAGTTGTCCACGTGAACCTCAAAGTAAGACTGAGGATGAGCGCAGGTGGGACACTCCTCGGGAGCCTTCGTGCCTACCACGATATGACCGCAGTTGCGGCATTCCCATACCTTAACCTCTGATTTCTCAAATACCTGTGCTGTCTCGATATTGTGAAGCAAAGCGCGATAACGCTCCTCATGACGCTTTTCGATGGCAGCAACCAGGCGGAACTTCTCTGCCAGTTCCTGAAAACCTTCCTGCTCGGCAGTCTTTGCAAAGCCGTCATACATGTCGGTCCATTCATAGTTTTCACCCTCGGCAGCATCCTGCAGATTCTCTTTTGTGGATGGCATACCTCCGTGAAGTTCTTTAAACCACATCTTGGCGTGCTCCTTCTCATTATCTGCTGTCTTCTGGAAAATGGCAGCTATCTGCTCAAATCCGTCCTTTTTGGCTCTCGAAGCGTAGTATGTGTACTTGTTGCGTGCCTGAGATTCTCCTGCGAATGCAGCTTCCAGATTCTTCTCGGTCTGGGTTCCTGAATACTTGTTTGCCATAGTTCTTATTACATTATATATTATTATGGAGTTTTTTTGCGTGAGTATCACACTATCAGATGCAACCAATAATTGTTTGTCTCCCATGGCAAAGGTACAAAGACTTCCTAAATCATGCGAAGAAATTACAAGATATTGTGCAGAATGGAATGGAAGCCTACGATGATTCAGGTAAAATAAAGTGTAACAAAATCTTTATATTTATGTAATCAGTAATAAATGAGATTGTTACAACTCTGCTTTACTTTTGC
>JBJFDX010000432.1:0-4016 GCA_051890235.1 Bacteroidaceae bacterium
ACTTCTTTTGCCAAGTCTTGTTCTTCTTGGTGTTGTTGTATATCGAGAGCAATTCATTCCCTCTGTTGCCTTCAAGTAGGCTTAGGGAGTTGTTGAATTGCCACCCGAAATCCTGGTCGAGCATGACCAGATGGAATTTGCCGTTGTTGGCATTCCGATATCCCTTGGAGTTGTTGGTGTTCAGTATCCAGTCTGTTGATCCCACGTAGGTTATTGCTGCCCAGTAGTTGGTATATTCGTCGATATCCACCACTTCACATAATCGGGCATATCCTGTCGAATCACTTGCTTCCGAGGAGAGTTTCAACCAGTTCTCAAAAGCATCCTTCGTACCGTTTGTCTGAACGTACTTGCCTGCAAACTCAAAGGCATCCATCTCATCGTCATCATAGCCATAGTTGGCTGTTCCGTGATATCGGTTGCTTGTCTCACGCAGGTTGAAGAGGCCCATGTATTTTCCGTTGAAGAAAACGTGTACGGGTTGCATGTCCTGCGTGTCAACCATATATCCGCTACTGATGATGATCTGTTGTGTGAGTGCATCTATCAGTCGTCCTCCTGAGGTGTCGCTGTTGTCATTTCCTCCGTTGCGTATCAGTATCTGTTTGTACTTGTTGTAGGGTTTGTTGGGGAAGAGTTGTGCATCCAGACTTTTCTGCCCTTCATAGTTCTTGCTGGCTTTTATTTTGAAGGATGCAGGCATGAAGTGCCGGCTCCATCCTCCTGAGACCTTGAATTCGGTCTCCTGGTTGATCAGCATCTTTCCTTCTGTATCCAGGATTTCTACGTTTACAGGTCGTTCCCAGTCCATGTTCCTGTTTGATTTGCCGTGGTTGCGTCCTGTGATTCCATTCACTCCGTCCACATATGCGCCTATACTGTCATTATACAGGTTCTCCGATGCTGTTGACACAGAGATGATGGGCATGTAATAGTTCTTGTCCTTCTTGATGTACGAACGTGTGATGACCTTGCTGGGCAGATATCCGTCGGTCACGAATCCCAATCTCAGAATCTTGGTATCGCTGATGGTGAATATTCCGCTTTTGCTTGTTGTCCCGTTGGTGCGCGTAGGCGTGCTTCCATCTGTGGTATATCTCAGTGTATATCCCTCGGGGATAGGCACTTTCACCACAAAGGGTTCTGTGAAGAGTTTTGTGTCCACGCTGGGTTGTGGTTCGCTCAGTCGTTCTGTGGCAAAATCAGATGTGTTGTTTGAGGCTGAGAATGTGGGTGTACCTGTTGTTCCCCAGGTATCTGCTCCATCCTCCTTTCTTGCGTAGGAACATCTGGCAGTGGCCATGGGATAGTTGACCACGCTGATGACAGTGCTGTCATGATTGCTTATGCTTACCGTTCCTCCTTCACTCGAGAGCTTCAGGCGTACCTGTCTGTCTGCAGTCTCGCCGTAGTTCCCATCTTCCTTGTAATGGTCAAAGAACAAGGTCTTGTACCCTTTGGCCGGTATCACGCCTGCGCTTTGTGTTAGTTGGTATTGACAGGGATTGTTGGCATCTGTGCTTATCCACATTCCAGCCAGAGAGATTCGCTTGTCTGTGGGGTTGTAGAGTTCTATCCAGCTTCCGTAATTGAATGACCAGTCGATATACTGATCCATGTTGAGAACCTGTATCTCGTTGATGACCATCTGTGTGGGGTCTGCATCCAGGTCAAAGTCTTCATAAATGTTCTCTTCCACCTTCATGCCGCAGTCAAAGAACTTGCCGCCCCAGTTCTGCTGGATGTATGTGGCTATCACGTTATTGCCTTCACGCAGGTAGTAGTAGGGTATGGGAATGCTCACATAAGTCTTTCCGTCTGTCCATCCTTGATTGGAATCGAGCAGATGTCCGTTTACGTAGATGCTATAACTGTCATCATGACATACTCTGAGTGTATATCTTGAGCGTGGATTCAGAGTCTTGAGTGTGAAGTCACGTCGTACCCACAGGTTCGTGTTATCACCTCCTGGCCATATGGTCTTCAGCTCAGGCATGTAGTCAGCATTGCCTATGGGCATGGCCACTTCTGTCCACATGGAGTCATCATGGTCAGGCTTTGTCCATGACAGTGTTTCCTGTCTGCCCTCGATAGGCATATCCTTGATGCGCTTTCCGGTTGAGGGATCCACGTAGTAGCACCAGTTGAAATAGGAAGTGCCATTCCATAGGTCTTTTTTGTAAGACTGGTCGAGGATTCTCACTTGAGATATTTCAATGTTGGTGTTGTCCTCCTTGGTGGGGATACGGAATTCCATTCTTAGGTCCTCGATGTCGGTACCTGTGAGGTAGGATTTGATGATGGTCTTCTCCTCTCCTGCCGAAAGGTTGGTGGCCACGTTCAGCAGTTCCTTGTCTTCCTGGTTACTCTCTCCCAGTATCATCCTGATGTTTGAGAGGTCATGGTCTGACTTCAGTACCACTCTTACCTGGTATTTTCCTTCTGCTTTGAGCGTGATGGGTGTGCGAAACTGTATCCGTGCATTTTCAGCACTCATGGCAGCTGTGGGTAGGGAGATAGTGTATTTGTCTTCACTCTTTGCTTCATAGAGTTTTTCCCATCCGTGGATTTCGCTCTCCACGTTGTTTTGCAGTCCGTTGTATCCACCTTCGGGATTGAAGAGGATGCGTGCGTTCCAGCTTTCCACAAATCCCATGGGCAGATTGCCTATCTCTTTGTTTTCATATGGTTTACCATAGATTCCGCAGTCGGCGTATCCGCCTCCGTAGTTGTTGTGTACATGCAGGGCTATCACGTTGGGTCGCCCGTCGGTATACAGCAGAGCCAACTGCTCGTTGGTCAACTGTACATATTCCTTGGCAGTCCAATCCTTTCCTGTGGTGTATACTAACGTGCCGTTGATGTAATAATGACTTTCGCCGTCGTCATGCCCTGCAGCCATGAACACCTTTTCACAGTTGAATGGATTGAGTGTGAAAGTGCGTCTGATGTATATGTCCGAGGTGGTGGAGCCGCTGCCCCATAGGGTGCAGGTCATGCCCTCGAAGGTTGCTTCGGTGGAGTAAGGAGCGTGCGTATCCTTCCATTGGAAATTTCCATCGGTGGGTGTGTAGTCGTAGGCATACCATTCTCTGCCTTGTGCATCGGCAGGTGGTGTATCCTGAATGTCCGTCTCCACGCCCCAAGCCGAGGCTACTCCCATGTCGGCATCATAGGAAATTGCTTCCCAGGAGTTGTGGCTGTAGTATGCTGAGGGAAGGATGATTATGCTGGCCTCTTCTGTTTCAATTCCTTGGGCTGATACGAAATTTGGGAAAAGGATGCAGAGGAGGATGGCCAGAATATACGCTCTTGTCTTCGTCATTATGGTTAATTCGTCTTAGAGTTTGTGTGACATGTTTCTGTTCTTCAGTGAAAGCCCGATGGTTTATAGGCCCATTCAGTTTGTAAAGTTACGCTTTTCTGTTCGTATCTGCAAGTATCCTTGTGTGTTATCTGTGACTTGACGCTTGTTTAGGGAACAATTTGTCTTTGGCCACCACTATGGATACGGATATCACGATAAGTAGGATTCCGCCGGCGCTTTGCAGATTGATATGCTCTGAAAATACGATGATGCCCACTATGACGGCAGTGACAGGTTCTGTAGCTCCCAGAATGGCTGTCTCGGTTGAGCCGATGCGGTTTATGGCCACACTTGTGAGCACCAGTGATAGTGTAGTGGGAAAGAGAGCTGATCCCATGGAACATGTCCAATACCATCCGTGGGGAATCGTTAGATTACCTTGCAAGCATACGCCCACGATAAGCATCAGACATCCCATGGTCAGTACATAGAAAGTGACTTTCACCGATGGCATTCCCCGTAGCGTTCCTTTATTGATAAAGGTCAGATAGAAAGCATAGGATAGAGCTGAAAGGATGGAAAGCACGACTCCTGTCATTGTAACGTATGTCTGTCCTTCCTTGCCGCTGGTGCTCAGGATATAGATTCCCAGAGAGGCTATCGTCAGGCATAACCCCACCAGCCAGTGCATTCTCTCATCGTATTTCAC
>JBJFDX010000433.1:0-4004 GCA_051890235.1 Bacteroidaceae bacterium
ATGGATCCTGAGGAACCCTATGCCTCCTTTGTTAACAAGAGTGTGGAACTCTTTGCTCGCAACAAGGATTTCACCGTCTTGCGTGGAGAGGGAGAGACAAGGGGGGACATCTCCAGATTCTTCCGCCAGTATTTCCCTCATTGCTCAGGTAAACTTTACAATGCATATCGGTGGGGTGACTTGATGGTGGTCATGCTGGATGGAGGTGAGTCGAAGGCAGATGGTGACCCATCGGGACGTATCACCAATCTGGGTATGTTCAATGCCTACAGAGAAGAGCAGGCGCGCTGGCTGGCAGAGGTGATAGAGAGCGAAGCTTATCAAACGGCTAAGTACCGTATCGTCTTCAGTCATTTCCCCGTGACCAACGAGACGCTTAGCGAAGAGGAGGCTGGTACTGCACATTTCGCTCAGGTGATGCTCCCTGTACTCAATAAGGGAAATGTTGACTTGCTGGTGGCTGGTCATCGTCATCCCGAAGGCTATACCTTAATCAATAAGGGGAGCAAAGGGAATGAGTTTCCTGTACTTGTTCAAGGTTATAATTTTGGTGCTCGCATTGATATTGTGGACGAGAAGATTTCTATTGTTACTGCTGGAGGAACAGTAAAGACCAAGGTAAAGAAACTCAAGAGGTAAGCCTGATCTTTATAGTATATCGACATAGGGGGAGACTGTTTTGCTGTTTCCCCCCTATGAAGTATGTGACCGATTCTGGTTCAATGGAAACGTATCTGGGAGAAAAGGTGTTTCTATGTTAAAATAAGAAACAGTCTGTCAATAAAATTCTTTCTCTATATGTGTAGGGATAGACTGTGTGGGAGGATGCTTTGAGGGTTAGATGGGATGTCTGTAGGGATGATTGGATTTTCGGGAAGTGGTATTGACGGTAAACATCGGCCACTTCTTATTTATATATAATGTGTATGATGATTCAGTTGAAGAGTCTTGGGAAGGTTTGTTTCCATAAGAGAATCGATGTTCGCCCTTTTTAAGGTGAGAAGGTAGTGCTTTTCTGAAAAAGTCCATTCTGGCTTTTCTCTACTCCGCAACCTCAGGATCCCTGTTGTCTCATCGCAATTTGCTTTATCTAAGAAATCCTCCAAAGGAATGCCGCTTTTGACGCAAACGTTTGCGATGCCGGTTGCAAACGTTTGTGATGGCGGTTGCAAACGTTTGCGCCGGCCAATGCAAACGTTTGCATTGTAATCAATCAGCCTGTAGGTTGGTTTAAGGAATCCGCTTTCTTGAAAATCAAGACCGATTCAATAGTCATATAAGAGTGTTTCAAAGGGCAATGCAGAAGTGCTGCTCAGAAGAGTTTGGCTTGAGGTGTCTTTTTCGGGAAAGTCCTCTCTACCCAGGCTTATCGGAGGAAACATCTTTTCTCTTGTTCCTCATACAAATCCCATGTCTTTCAGTTGAATTATATGGACCCATTCTTTGTCATATATAAGAGATGCCTGTTCTTGTCAAATGAGGAGAAGTGTCTGTGTGCTATGTAAAATAATTTCCTTTTTCTTCTTCTTTGAGAGCTATGGTGTAGATGATGTTAGGATATGGGTAATGTGGCCCCATGGTTTTAAGGATGTGCATGTCATTCTTCTGCTCTGTCCACAAGTTTGAGGATGAGTTCGGGCTCAAAGCCGTGTGAATAGGCGTGGCGCAGAAGTTTCTGCTTTTTGGTGTAGACATCCGGTTCGTGCAAGGTCTTCTCTTTTCTTGCGAGGGTCTCCTTTAGCACCTCCTCATATTCTTTCTCGTCCAGAGCCTCCAGCCCCTCCTCGATATCCTCTTGTGCCAGTCCCTGCATGCGCAGAGCCTGCCTTATTTTGATACGTCCCCAGTGGTTGTAGCGCATCTTGTCGTTGCAGTAGGCACAGCAGTATCGTCTGTCGTCGATGTACTTCTCTTGTTTCAAATAAGCAATAATACGATTGCACTTCTCTTCATCCATGCCCCATGCGGATAACTTATCCTGTATCTGTCCGGTACATTTCTCCGCTCCGCTGCATATGGCGGCTGCCTTTGCCAATGCTTGTTCTTCTGTCAGCTCTTTCATGGGTGAGTTGCTTTTATAAATCGATAATTATCGTAGGAGTCCTTGAAAGCCTGCACATCAACGAATCCCTGGTTGGATAGTAGGTCACAGGTGTCGTGGGGGAACTCTCTGTTGATTTCAAACCACAGGCAACCGTCTCTCTCCAGATGTTGCAAGGCATATTGCCCGATAGCCCGATAAAAAAGCAATGGATCATGGTCGGGTACGAACAGAGCCAGATGTGGTTCGTATTTCAAAACCGTTTCTTCCATGCCGGTTGCTTCCATCTGCCGGATATATGGTGGGTTGCTCACAATGATGTCCCATGACTGCTGGCGTAAGGAGGGATGCAGTATGTCCTCCCGTAAAAACTCCACCTCAGCCTTCAGCATGCGGGCATTCTGCTGGGCTATACGTAAGGCATCGGCAGAGATGTCCATGGCAGTCACCTGATGTCCCTCTAAGGATAGGCTGATGGCGATGCATCCCGAACCGGTACCGATATCCAGGATGCGTGAAGAAGGCTTTGCCTCCTTGCTGATGAGTTCCACCAGTTCGTCGGTTTCAGGTCTGGGAATCAGCACTCCGGGTTCCACGTGGAAGGTGTGTCCATGGAAAAAGCATTCCTGCAACACATATTGAACCGGTTCGCCCGAGAGTAGGCGCTCGGTAATAATGTCCAGTTCGTTGCAGTTGTTCGGTGATAAATCCTTATCTTTGCCCAGGAGAACCTGAGTGGGGGTTAGGCCGAATCTCTGTTCCATGACCAGCATGTAGATGGCCCTTCCTTCACGTTTGCCGTATCGTTCGGTAAGTCTTTGCAGATGGTTCATGCAGCAAATGTAGAAAAAAAGAGCGAGATGACACTCGAAGAACAGGATATATTATACATGCAGCGTTGTATTCAGTTGGCACGCTGCGGAAGAGAGGGTGCTGCTCCCAACCCCATGGTGGGAGCCGTGATTGTATGTCAAGGGCGCATTATAGGCGAAGGTTATCATATCCGATGTGGGGGACCGCATGCAGAGGTGAATGCCATACGTAGCGTGAAGGACCCTGAGCAACTGAAGCAGAGCACCATCTATGTAAGTCTGGAACCCTGTGCACACTATGGCAAGACCCCTCCGTGCGCAGACCTTATCATCGAGAAGCAGATTCCTCGAGTGGTGATTGGTTGTCAGGACCCTTTTGCCAAGGTCAATGGCCTGGGCATCCGTAAGCTGCGTGATGCTGGGATAGATGTATGTGTGGGAGTGATGGAGGCAGAGTGTACCCGTCTCAACCGTCGCTTCGTGAATTTCCATCGCAATCATCGGCCTTGGGTGACACTCAAATGGGCTCAGAGTTCCGATGGGTTTATAGATGGGAAACGTACACCTGAACAGGCTCCGGTATGTTTCTCTTCACCGTTCACTCAGGTTTTGGTGCATCAGATGAGAGCACAGAGTATGGCTATCATGGTGGGCACAAACACTGTACTGTGTGACAATCCCACGCTGACCAATCGTCTGTGGCCTGGTGTCAACCCTTTGCGGGTCACCATTGACCGCCATGGACGCATTCCTTCCTCAGTTCGTCTGCAGGATGGAAGTGTGCCCACTGTGGTGTATCATGACGAGAGTCTGCAGGAAATACTTGCCGATCTGTATCAGCGTGGCGTTCAGTCTTTGCTTGTTGAGGGCGGAGCCTGCCTGTTGGGAAGTTTTCTTCAGCAGGGTCTCTGGGACGAGGCTCGTGTGGAGGAAGCTCCTTGTCAACTGTGTCAGGGCGTGCCTGCTCCATCTGTTGTTCAAGGACATCTGGCGGATAGACAACTGATAGATGGCCGATGGATTTCCTGGTACGAGAAAACGACCTGAATAAGGCAGAAAGGATGCTGTCTGTCAATAGCTTTTCCTAAATTTACTTAATTAGGGAAGGAAAAATGCCCTTAAGTCAAATATTCAGCGTATTTTTGTACTCT
>JBJFDX010000434.1:0-3964 GCA_051890235.1 Bacteroidaceae bacterium
AAGGGTGTTGGAAATATCAATCAAAGTACAGATAAATAATAGTCCCGAATCAATCATTAGACTGTTATGCGCTTACATACTTTCTATTCCGTTCCTCAGTCACAATGGACCCCCATTGCTCCCTCAAGACGAAAAACATCTGTTCAAAGGTACAAGCAGTCTTTATCAAACGCTAATGACCGATTCGGGTTGGAAAAGTTAACTGGCACACGCTCTGCCTGATTATGATTTCTTTCGCTCGAGCGTGGGTATCATGAGCAGAATGGACAGCAGGCATGCCAGCAGCAATGATACGAATGTCCAGTTCCATCCCGCATGTGTGGAGATGAGTCCGATTACGGTATTGGCCAGTATGGCTGTTCCGAAGAAATATCCGAAGAATCCCGTCAGTCCGGCAGCAGTACCCGCTGCATTTTTGGGCACGAGGTCCAAGGCCTGCACGCCCACCAGCATGACTGGACCATAGATGAAGAATCCGATGCCTGTAAGGCTCAAGGTAACCAGTCCGATGTTGGGTATCTCAAGTGAAGATGCATACCAGTAGATGCCGATAAAGATGGCTACAAGTGCCATGAAGAGCATGGTGGGCCAGGCTCTGTTGCCTTTGAAAAGGCGGTCGCTGATGATACCGCAGATGAGTGTGCCCGGTATGGCGGCATACTCGTAGGCAAAATAGGCCCAACCGGCTGACTTGATGTCCACTCCCTGATCATGAAGCAAAGCCGGAGCCCAGTCGAGGCATCCATATCGTACCATATATATGAAGGCGTTGCTCAGGGCAATAGCCCACAGACATTTGTTGGGCAGGACGTGCCGGAGCATGATTTCGCGGATGCTCAACACGGTTTCGCTATTTTCATTGTAATGTGTGGGGTAATCGTTGCGCCATTTCTCCACGGCAGGCAGGCCCTGACTCTGTGGGGTATCGCGAAGCAACATGTAGGCCAGCAAGGCAATGGGTATAACAGCAGCCGCAGGGAAAAGGAAGGTGCCTGCAAGGAAATAGAGTTCCTCATGAGTACCATAAAGCCATGAACCGAACCAAACGGCTCCATAGGAAGCCATGGGGCCTATCAGACCGCCTCCTACGTTATGGGCACAATTCCATACGGACATCATGGTTCCCCTCTCGTTTTGTGAGAACCAATGGGTCATCACTCTTCCACAGGGAGGCCAACCCATTCCGCCAAACCATCCAACGAGGAAGTTGAGCCCTGCCATGAGACCGATAGCCAGCATCTTACGTTCAGGATGATTGACCAGATCAAGCCATGTCACGGGTACAGCCATGCAAGCCATGGCTATGGCACACAATATGAGGCCCAGGGGAAGAAACTTGCGGGCATCTGAACGGTCAGAAACAGAGCCCATGAGAAACTTGCTGAGGGCATAGGCTACGGCATTCATTCCAAGGGCCACACCCAGTTCGCTCTTGTCAATACCAAACTGGGCAAGCATGGGGATGGCCATGGCAAAGTTCTTGCGCACAAGATAATACGCGGCATAACCGATAAATGCACCTGTGAATACCTGTGCACGCAGTCTCCTGTATCGTGCATCTGCTTCGGGACCGGAGGTCTCTGGCTTGAAGGGTGGGGGAGATAGTAGATTCATCTTATTGTAATGTTTGTTCCTTGGCATTATGCGGAGCATGTTGCCAAAGGTTGGTTTGTAAGAATTGTGTTGTGAAATGCATCTGTCATGGAATGCTGAAGGCATGTACCCTGTAGCCGGCCTGATGCTTCTCTACGGTCTGTTCCAAACAGACGAGAATATATTCTCCAGACGGCAGGTTATTGAGCGGCCTACACACGAATGCCTGTTTGCCGTCAGGTCGGATGCTGAAGTCTGTTGGCTCCAGACGTGTGTATGAGTTTTCGCGCAGGATAGGCTTAGGCAGACGACGATGGTCGCGTCGCACATCCAATCGTATCAAAGCATAATCCACCAGTGTTTCCTTTTCCTCAGGCTCCACTCTCAACTCAGGTCTCCTGTCATCGGTCATCTGTCGGGAAGTTTTTCCCCACAGATATAGCACGCGCTTGTCTTTGAGCTTGCGTCCAGCTATGCTCCAGCCCGGTTTTATCTCGGTCTGCATCTCCTCTCTGTTGAGTTCTATCCAGGTATCTGCTACACGCAGTGAGACCATCTGCGCATGACAGAAAGCCGGAAGCAGGCATAGCCATATGAATAACTGTTTTCTTTTCATCTCCTGCAAAATTAGTTCTTTGAACAGACTTGAACAAGTTTATCCTTGGATAAGTGGAAATATTTTTCTTCCTTTGTGCCCATTATGACATATAATCTGCCCAAATTAGGCATTACGGAACTCAACGTAATGCAACAGGATATGCTTCAGGCTGCACGCAGGTGGGACAGAATCGTGCTGTTGAGTCCCACGGGTTCAGGCAAGACCTTGGCTTATCTGTTACCTGTCCTTGACAAGATGGATGTAGGAAAGAACTTCCTGCAGACACTTGTGCTTGTACCCTCACGTGAACTGGCCATTCAGACCACCGATGTGGTTCGCCGATTGTGCCCTGACTGTCGCGTCATGGCATGCTATGGCGGTCGTGCTGCCATGGATGAGCATAGGTCCATGAAGGGACTGCGTCCACAGATGATAGTTGCCACCCCTGGACGTTTTCTGGATCATATGGATAAGGGAAATGTATCCCTTGACAATCTGGAGACACTTGTGATAGATGAGTTTGACAAATCTCTCGAACTTGGATTCCAGGCACAGATGGAGGCCATCATACAGCAGTTGAAGCATGCACGAAGGCGTATTCTCCTTTCTGCCACAGACAATCCTTCTATCCCCGCATTTGCCGGTGGCAATGATTTCCATCGTCTGTCCTTCCTGGATGACCTGGAATCGATTCCTGAGAACATTTCCGTATATCAGGTTGATTCTCCAGAAAAAGATAAGCTGGAGACGCTCCTTCGATTGGTGTGTGTACTTGGAGCTAAAAAAAGTCTCGTATTCCTCGGTTTCCGCGAGAGCGTGGAGCGAGTTGGAAATTATCTGCGTGCGCATGGCGTGGCTGCCGTTCTGTTTCATGGCGGTCAGGAACAGCAGGTGCGTGAGCGTGCCATACATCGCTTTTCATGTGGCAGTTGCAACGTTCTTGTCTGTACCGATCTGGCAGCCCGTGGACTGGATATTGAGGGTGTAGAGAATGTCATTCATTACCATCTACCTGCCGACCAGGTCACATATGTGCATCGGAATGGACGTACAGCCCGATGGGATGGCGAGGGAAATGCTTATCTGATAGTGGGCCCGCAGGAGAAGATGCCCGATTTCGTAGGCTCCAACTGCTCTGTATACCGTCTTCCTCAGCGCGTTCCTGCTCCTGCTGCTCCCTTGTGGGCTACATTATATATAGGTAAAGGTAAAAAGGATAAGATAAGTCGTGGTGATGTGGCAGGTTTCCTCAGCAAGGTGGGTGGCCTTGAACGTGACCAGATAGGACGCATCGACATTCTGCCTCAATGGTCTTATGTGGCTGTTGATAACCGCAAAGTGCGTCAACTGCTCGCACGGATAAAAGGGCAGAAAATCAAGGGAATCAAAACGATATTTGCCTTGGCAGACTGAGCATCAGGAAGTCATGATGCAGAAAAGCCCACGCAGGCTGGTGGAAGGTCCATAGTCCTGCATGGGTCTGAAACTCGTCTATAATTGCTTGTTACTATATGGATTCAAGCTTTGAGTCCCTCATTCTGCAAAGTTTTTCTCTTCAGAAAACTTTGCATATCCTCGTGCCAGGTGGCGAAGGTCACTCAGGAGTGCCTGTGATTCCTGAACGATACTGAGGAAGAGTATCATCGGCTCGAAGTTGCTCTGGCTGCTTTGTATGTCGTCAATGATAGTTTTTCTGTAGGCCGACAGCTGCCTCTGAAGTGCAGAAGCATCGGCTCTCAGAGCATCAGGTGTATCTTGACCGTTCGTGTTACC
>JBJFDX010000435.1:0-3953 GCA_051890235.1 Bacteroidaceae bacterium
GCACGCCCCAACGTCACCTTCGATGTATTCTCGCTTTGTCTGAAGAGTGGAAACGTGTGCATACTCAAGGGAGGCAAGGATGCCGATGAATCCAACCGCGCCATTATAGACTTGATACACCAAGTACTCCAGAAGCACGGGATGCCACACGCTGCGGCTACCCTGCTTCCTGCCACACACGAAGCCACGGCCCAGATGCTGGAAGCCACCGATTACATAGATGTATGTATACCTCGAGGAGGCAAGAGACTCATAGAATTCGTGCGCGACACAGCACGTATCCCCGTGATAGAGACAGGAGCAGGAGTAGTGCATACCTACGTAGCACCCTCGGCAGACCTCAGTATGGCCACCCGCATCATCAACAATGGCAAGACAAGACGCGTGAGCGTATGCAACGCACTCGACACCTTGCTCATTCACGAAGCGCTCCTTGACAAACTGGATATCCTGCTTGCACCTCTGGCAGAGAAACAGGTGAAATTACATGCCGATATAAACGTGCTCCCTCACCTTACCTTTTACCCATCCGCATTGATTATCCCCATCCAGGGAAATGAGGAAGAAGCCTATCATACAGAATATATGGACTATGCCATGGGCATTCATGCCGTAGCCTCTACCGACGAAGCCATCAGGCACATAGCCCAGTATGGTTCGGGGCATAGCGAAAGCATTGTGACCAGTGAAGAGCAAGAGGCCAGAAAATTCCAGAAAGAAGTGGATGCCGCGTGCGTCTATTGGAATGCGCCCACCAGTTTTACTGATGGAGGCCAGTTCGGATTGGGTGCAGAGATAGGTATCAGTACCCAAAAGCTTGGTCCGCGCGGCCCGATGGGACTTAGCGCCCTGACCACATACAAATGGATGATAGACGGAGAAGGACAAACACGTCCCTAAGCGTCCCCTCATCCACCACTCTATTGATTACACAAAAGAACCAAACACATTCGCCAAAGCCTGCACACACGAAGCAGAAGGCGATAAACAGAACAAACAACCCTATGAGAACATTCTTCAACGCAAAAGACCTGGGCAACCTAAGTGAGGCCATTGCCGAGGCACAGGAAGTAAAGAAAAACAAGTATGGACATCAGCATCTGGGACGCAACAAGACCTTGCTGATGATATTCTTCAACAATAGTCTGCGCACACGTCTGAGTACTCAGAAGGCTGCCATGAATCTGGGAATGAATGTGATGGTGCTGGACGTGAACGCAGGTGCCTGGAAACTGGAGACAGAACGTGGTGTCATCATGGATGGTGACAAGAGCGAGCATCTTCTGGAGGCAATTCCCGTGATGGGCAGTTTCTGCGACATCATTGGAGTGAGAAGTTTTGCAGGACTTCAGGACAGAGCATTTGACTATGCAGAAAGCATCGTACAGCAATTCGTACAATACAGCGGCAAGCCCGTTTTTGCTATGGAGACCGCCACGGTACACCCTCTGCAAGCCTTTGCCGACCTGATTACCATCGAAGAGCATAAGCAGGTGAAGCGTCCGAAAGTGGTGCTCACCTGGGCACCTCATTGCCGTGCTCTTCCCCAAGCTGTTCCCAACTCCTTTGCCGAATGGATGAATGCAGCTGATGTAGACCTTGTGGTCACCCATCCCGAAGGCTACGAACTCGACAGCCAGTTTGTGGGAAACGCCACCGTGGAATACGATCAGAAGAAAGCTCTTGAGGGCGCTGACTTTGTATATGCAAAGAACTGGAGCTGCCCTGGCGTGACACGTCCCGAAGACTACGGCAAGATACTCTGCAACGACAGGTCATGGACCATAGACAGCGAACACATGTCATGGACCAACAATGGCAAATTTATGCATTGTCTGCCCGTACGTCGCGGCCTCATCGTTACCGATGACGTCATAGAGAGTCCCAACAGTCTGGTTATTCCCGAGGCTGCCAACCGTGAGATTTCTGCTCAGGTAGTTATCAAGCGCATGCTGGAGGCCATCCAATAAACCTTCCCTGAGAATAAAACAGAGTCAAAGACATAAAGAGTTTAACGCAAAAACCAGACGAGTTTAACCCAAACGCATAAGGGGTTGTGGCCAAAGTCACAACCCCTTATATCTTTTCTAAGGATTTCTTATTTCCAAAAACAATTATGCTACGCTACACAGCAGCAAGATGATAATCTGGGCCGTGAGGATTCTGAGGAACATACACAATGGGTAGACTGTGGAATAAGCCACCGAAGGTTCATCATTGCCTGCCGTCTGATTGGCAAATGCCAAAGCTGGAGGGTCGGTGGTGCTACCAGCTATCATACCCATCAGAGTGAAGTAATTAATCTTATACTTCAGACGTGCCACCATACCCACCAAGAGCAAGGGGATGATGGTAATCAGGAATCCACACCACACATAAGTCAGCCCATCTCCCTTAAGCACGGTATCTGCGAAAGTGGCTCCCGCCTTGATACCCACACTTGCCAGGAAGAGTACCAGTCCTATCTCGCGCAGCATCAAGTTTGCACTGGTGGTGGTGTAAGCCACCAGTTTGGCACGGTATCCGAAGCGTCCTATCAGGATGGCTACAATCAGAGGACCGCCTGCAAGTCCCAGTTTCACCGGCGTTGGCACACCAGGCAAAGCAATGGGAAGGGCTCCGAGTATGATGCCCATAACAATTCCCACGAAGATGGTGGAGAGGTTGGGATGATCAAGACTCTTCACGGAATTACCCATCAAGGCAGCCACGCGGTCAACAGCATCCTCGGGACCTACCACCACAATCTTGTCGCCTACCTGCATACGCAGATTGCGATCGGCATAGAGGTTCATGCCCGAACGGCGAATACGTGTCACATTCACTCCGTACATGGAACTGAAATGGAGCGACCCGAAAGTCTTTCCATTCATATTGGGATGAGTAACCAGGATATGCTTGCTCACCAGATCCACACGCTGTTCCTCCCACTCCACCTCACAAGGTTCGCCGATAAAGGCTATGATAGCCTCGGCATCATCCTCGGCGCACACGATGAACATCTTGTCATGAGCGCGGATAATGGTATCACGATTGGGAATGGACACCTGTCCGTCATGCAGGAGCCGGCTGATAACAAAGTCTCGCCCCAGGAACTGGCTTATCTGAAGCACGGTGCGTCCGTCAAGTGCCTTGTTGGTAGCCTCAAGAGTCATCTTATGAGGGGTCATATGCGGATTTGCGGCATGCTCTGCCTCCACCTGTTCCTGCTCTCGGCGCAGATTTACCCTACATATATATCGTAAAGCAATCGTAGCACCTATGATGCCCACCACTCCAAGGGGATAGGCGCAAGCATAGCCATTGGCAATGGCAGGTGCGTTGGCCGAACCGAATATCTGATTGCAAGCCTCGTTGGCCGCACCCAAACCGGGTGTATTCGTTACGGCTCCGCAGAGTACACCCACCATCATAGAGAGATTGATGGAGTTGTTACCCTGATTCATGCTTCCGCCATCCCAAAATACCAGGAAAAACAGTCCCACACAACACAACACGTTGAGCAGAACAATACTGGTGGCCAGCAGATTCAGTCTTATACCTCCCTCACGGAAACTCTCGAAGAAGCCAGGGCCCACCTGCAGGCCAATGCAATAGACAAACAAGATAAGACCGAAGTCCTGAATGAAATTCATGAGCATCGGCGGGCAGGCATAGGTCACACTACCCGAAACTCCCAGCTGGTTGTAAATATGACCAGCTACAATACCTGCAAACAGCACGAACGTAACACCCAACGAAACGCCAGCCACCTTAAGCCTTCCAAGCCCTATGCCCACAGATATGACAAGGGCATAGAGAAGCACCATGTGCGCCACGCTGTCGGTACTGGTAAAAAGACTACCTAACCATTCCATGTTAACAATACTTAAACTAAAAACATTTCTTCGCCCTGACAAGCAATCACCTGTCATTCCCCATGGGGAAACATAGTCATACCCCTTGGGATAATA
>JBJFDX010000436.1:0-3951 GCA_051890235.1 Bacteroidaceae bacterium
TGACGGAAGGACCAAAGGCGGAACGCCTCACAAGACCACAGACATCTCGCAGCGCTATCCGTTCAATCCGTCTAATCCGTTCCAATCCGTGTTAAAAGAGAAAACCGCACTCACCTCACAAGCCTACAGACATCTCGCAGGCCAATCCGTTCTATCCGTCCAATCCGTATAAATCCGTATAAATCCGTGTTGAAAAGAAAAAAAAACTTCCTGCGGCGGTATGCCTTCCAGGCACCGGAGTGGTGGTGGAAAGTTTGCGTCTGATACGCTCCGCGTTTGGGGGAAACGCGGAGCGTGATTGACGCTAACTTACTTCTTGCTCTTCTTGCCCTTGCCGTAACCGTAACCGTAGCCGTAGCGGCCATAGCCGTAACCGTATCCATAGCCGTAGCCGTAACCACGATGGGCGGCATCTACTCCGTTGAGTACCAAGGCCATGTTCTTCAGGCGCTTCTCCTGATAGAGACTCTCGATGTCGGGCAACTGACGACGGTCCAGTTTGCCGGAGCGAACAACGAAGACGGTGAGGTCGGCCACACGGTTGGCAATGGTGGCATCGGCGATGATGCCCACAGGCACGCTGTCTGCCACTATGTAATCATAACGCTGGCGCAGCTCCGCTATCAGCTGATCGAGACGGTCGTCCATGAGGAGCTCTGCAGGGTTGGGAGGTATGGCACCGGCAGGGATGATGTCGAGGCCCTCCACATCGGGCACATGATGGATGATGTCCTCCAGCCGGATGCTCTCATCGGCCAGATAATTGGTGAGACCCACCTTGTGATGCATGTAGTGATGAGAGAGGGTGGCCTTGCGGATGTCCATGTCGAGCATCACCACGCGCTTCTTGGCAAAGACGAGCGTGAGGGCCAGGTTGCGCGAGATGAAGGTCTTGCCGGCACCCTCGTTGAAGGAGGTGAAGGTGATGACCTGCATGGGCTGGTCGCGCCGCTCCATGAAGTTCATGTTGGTGCGCAGGATGCGGAATGCCTCGCTGGTGATATCACTTCCGTCGGCTGTCACTGCGGGTACCTGACGCTTACCCTCACGGCGTGACTGCGGTATCTCTGCCAGGAAAGGAACGCTCAGTCTGCCCTTGAGGTCGCGACGGCTGTGCACATAGGTGTCCATGAAGAGCTGGATGAGCAGCCATACGGCAGGCAGAGCGAAGCCTATGAGCAGACCCATGAGCATGATGCGTGAACGCATGGGCGCTATGGGGGCGTTGCTACCGTCGGCACCGTCGATGACGCGTGCGTTGTTGTCGGCCATAGCCTGCGTGATGGCATTCTCCTCACGACGGTTGAGCAGGAAGAGGTACAGGGCCTCCTTGATCTTCTGCTGACGCTCGATGGAGAGCATCTCACGCTCCTGCGTGGGTATGTTGGCCACACGCGACTGAGCCCTCATCTCACGGCTGCGAGCATCCTTCTTGCGCACGTTGATGCTGACAATCATATTGTCCACGGCGCGTATGATGCTCTGCTTGAGGGCATGCAGGGAGTTGTTGAGTTCCTCCACCACGGGGTTGCTGTCGCTGCTGTCCTCGATGAGCTTATCCCTGCGGAGCTTGAGCGTGTTGTACTGACTTATCTGCGCCTCCACGCTGGCATTGTCGATACCCGTGTTGCTGGGAATCAGGTCACCGTCCTTGGTATGGTCCTCCAGGTAATCCTTGATGTAAGTGGCCAGTCGGAGCTGTGTCTCCAGTTCGAGTGCCTCGCTGTTGGACTCTCTGCTCTCGCTCAGATAGGTGCTGGCGGTGTTGCTGATGTCCAGGATGCGGTTATCGCGCTTGTAGGTCTCCAGTTCGCTTTCCACGCCTCCCAGTTCGCGACTGATGATGATGAGACGCTCGTTGATGAAGTCGGCGGTATTGACAGCCACCTGGTTCTTGTCGCGTATGGCATCCTCGTTGTAAACGGTGATGAGCATGTTGAGCACATCCTCGGCACGGGCAGGAGAAGCATCCTTGAGTGAGAGGGTGAGGATGCTGGACTCATCTTCCTCCTGACGGATGCCCAGATTGGCCAGATAATAAGAGGCGACAGCCGAGAGGGGACGCTTGGACACGCGTATGTCCTTGCCCTCCCAAGCCTTGGTGCAATAGGTGGTGGGCGATACCACCATGCGCATGCCGTTGATCTTGACCGGCTTCTGCATGGCTATCACCTGAGGGGATGCGCCCTCGCGTCCCTGCACTCCAGAGATACGCACATGCTTGTCATCCACCACGGTGAGGGTGAAGGAGAGGTACGACTCGGGGGTGGCATCGGGGAAGGAGACGCTCACAGGTGCCTTGGAATAGAGTTCGTTGGTGCGCAGACCGTCCTTGTGCTCATAGCTGACATCGGCATGCACGCGCTTCACCACCTCCTGCATGAGTTTCTTGGAGCGGAACTGCAGGATCTCGTTGGCCACGTTGACCTTGTTGATGTAGTTGTCGTATCGGTCCAGTCCGGCCGTGTACGTCTTGTTGGATGGGTCCTTGATGATGACGGTGGCCTTACGGAAGTAGGTGAACGGCGTGCGTGAGTAATGCAGCCATGCCAGTCCTCCGAAGAAGAACATGCTCAGCAGGAACCATTTCCATCGTGCCAGGAGATAGAAGAAGAGGTCCTTCAGGTTGACATCCTGGCTGTGTCTTTCTTGTTCGTTTATCATAGTCATGTAAGTGTTATGCAATTACTTCTTGAATACCCAGAGCATGGAAGCCACCACGCTGGCCACAGAGAGAACGATGCCACCGATCTGGAATACACGGTTCTCGCGGTCGCGGTTCTTCTTCTTTGGCTCCACATATACGATATCATTCTGCTGCAGATAGAAGCAGGGCGATGTGAAGATATCCTTGCTGCGGATGTCATGAACGTAGAGTCGGCGTTCGCCGTTGCTCTCACGGATGACAGCCACGGAGTTGAGCTTGGCATTGGGTGAGAGGTCGCCGGCATTGGCAATGGCATCAAGGATGGTCACGCGGTCATCATTTACGGTAAACGTACCGCAATGTCCCACGGCGCCAAGGACGGTATACCGGAAATTGAGGAATTCCAGAGACACCTGCGGGTCCTTGATATAGTTTCCCTCCACTATCTTGCTCTTGATCATCTCGGTCACCTGGCTCACGCGCAAACCTTCCACATGCAGAGTGCCCAGGATGGGGAAGTCAATGTTTCCGTCTACATCTACTCGATAACCTTTGCTGGCACGGTCCTGGGAAGCGGCCGTAGAGGTGGACACACGTCCGTCTGCTCCCACCTGAATGCTGTTGGCATGGGTGTTGAAGGGGATGGCAAGTTCAGGTTTGCGGCAACTCACCACGATACTCAGTCGGTCATTGGCATGAACGGTGGCCTCATACTTGGCATCATAGGGATATCCCTGGTCCTGCATCATGTCTTCGAAATAGGCTATCTCCTTACGTGAAGCGCAGGAGGCCAGCAACACAAGGGCTGTCAGGCAGCCCACAAGTAACTCTCTTGTTTTCATTTTCCTTTTTATACTTGGATTGGATTATTAATTATTTCTCTCTACTGTATATATATTATAATGTATGCGCGTGCGCATGCGTGTCCTTATTATATTATATTACTGCGGATGAGATAATCCACAGAATTTAGACAGATGCACTCTGGTGCCTGGAGGGCACTACCATGAGTAACCGGTGTACACCGGAGCATAGTGGAGGTGTGCCCGGATTACAACCCAACCCACAAGCATCTGCCTGGAAGGCAGTACGCCAGAGGACATGTCTCTTTTAAACACGGATTTGGACGGATAAGACGGATTGAACGGAGGACTCCTTCGGAGACTTGTCTCCTTTCCTCGGGCTTACGCCCTATCAGACAGCTGCGTAGGCTCATCCATGCAAGCCAGCTTGCCTGTCTGCTCCTCCACATCCGTCTGGTCTGCCCTGCCGGCAGACAGGAAAGGATACAAGTGATGAACCCG
>JBJFDX010000437.1:0-3945 GCA_051890235.1 Bacteroidaceae bacterium
GGATTGTTGTTGAGTGAGATGAAACAACGCGGAGCATCAGAGGGGTATGGTGACCTCACCATGCGTTCCACACGATTGCAGAGCTTCTATCAGGCTGTTCAGCCATATATGAAGGACAGACCTGGGAATGCTTACCAATTGTTTGAGAAATACAAGGGCTATTATCCTTATTATTACTTCTTTGGCAATCTGAAGGCCACCAAAAAGGGTTATACTGGCGAGAATGCTTCACAATCAGGCGTAAACTGACTCTATTATGATGAAAAGACAAACATATCATTATATGATTCTGTGTCTCATGTTCCTGCTGATGACCGCAGCGGCATGTGATTACAAGGCCATGCTGCCCGGACAGTTCACTCAGTCCGACAGACAAGCCGACATCTTTCCCAACTATAAGGATATCGTCATCCCGCCCAATATTGCTCCTCTCAATTTCATGGTGAAGGATTCTGGAGCTGTGGCTGCTGTGGCACAGTTACAGGGAGCCTGTGGAGCAGAGGTCCTGGCAAAGGCCGATGACAATATGACCATACGCTTCGATACCGCAGAATGGAAGCATCTGCTCGGTGAGAACAAGGGGGAGGATATACAGGTAACCCTATATGTGCAGATAGGAGATGCTTGGCTGAAGCACAAGTCTCATACGCTCTCGGTGGCCGAAGAGGCGATAGATGCCTATCTGAGTTATCGTCTTATCGAACCAGGTTACGAACTCTATCGCCAGTTGGGTATATACCAGCGTAATCTGTCCAACTGGGAGGAGCGTGTCGTATATGAGAATAATCGTACGTATGACGACAAAGAGAATCATTGTGTCAACTGTCACAACTATCGTAATCAAAGCACGCAGGACATGCTGTTCCATGTTCGTTCAAACCATGGGGGGACCATCATCATACAGAATGGCAAGGCACACAAGATACAGGTGAAGGATAGCACCATTCTCACCAGCGCCGTCTATCCTGCATGGCATCCCACTGAGGATCTGGTGGCCTTCTCTACCAACAAGACGGGACAGACTTTTCATGCGTATCATCCCGAAAAACTTGAGGTAATGGATGAAGCCAGTGACTTGCTTTTATATGATGTCAGGCATAACGAGGTGGCTCACGTCTTTCGTAGTGAGAACGAGTTGGAAACATTCCCTGCATGGGCACCTTCGGGCGACCGCCTTTATTATTGCAGTGCGCAGGTAGGACACATCCTTCCGCCCGATTGCCCCGACAGCCTGCGTGCGATGCAGTTGATGTTCCATTATGACAGCATCTATTACGATTTGAAATCAGTAAGTTTTGATGCCAAGACGCGCACCTTTGGCGAACCGCGTACTGAGGTGGCTGCATCGGCACAGGAGCATAGTATCACTCTGCCACGTGTGAGCCCCGATGGTCGTTATGTACTCTACACACAAGGTGAATATGGACAATTCCACATCTGGCACAAGTCCAGCGATCTGTGGGTAAAGGATTTGCAGAACGATACCTGTTACAACCTTCGACAGGCCAACAGTCCCGATACTGAAAGTTTTCACAGTTGGAGCAGTAATGGCCGTTGGATAGCTTTCAGTAGCCGACGTATCGATGGCAATTATACACGCATCTTCCTTACCTATTTCGATTATAACGGACAAGCACATAAAGCTTTTCCCATTCCACAGGAGGATCCCGAATACAACACCCTCTTGCTGAAAAGTTACAATGTGCCCGAACTCACCAAGGATGCTGCGCGCATCTCTTTACCCGACCTGAATCGTTGTGTGAGAGAGACAGAAGGTGAGATGGCAAAGTATAGGACTCAGTTGCAACCTTCAGGTAAATAATTTGTCTGCGGAAATCATCAGATATTACATCAATAACTCATTAAATATACAAAGAATATGAGAGTCATCATTCAACCCGATTATCAGCAGCTCAGCAGATGGGCTGCCGAGTATGTGGCCGCCAGGATTAATGAAGCACAGCCTACTGAAGAGAAACCCTTCAAGCTGGGATGTCCCACAGGTTCTTCTCCTCTGGGTCTCTACAAGCATCTGATAGAACTTCACAAGGCAGGAAAGGTAAGTTTCCGCAATGTGGTTACGTTCAACATGGACGAATACGTAGGGTTACCGGAAGAGCACCCCGAGAGTTATCACAGTTTCATGTGGAAGAACTTCTTCAGTCAGATTGACATCAAGCCTGAAAACGTGCATATACTTAATGGAAATGCTCCTGATCTGCAGGCTGAATGTGCAGCTTACGAGAAAGCTATCCAGGATGCAGGTGGCATTGACCTCTTTATGGGTGGCATAGGTCCCGATGGCCATATTGCCTTCAACGAGCCATTCAGTTCGCTCACAAGCCGCACACGTGTAAAGAGTCTCACCACAGATACCATTATTGCCAATAGCCGTTTCTTTGGAGGAGATGTCAACCAGGTTCCCCGTACTGCTCTCACCGTAGGTGTAGGTACGGTCATGGATGCTCGCGAGGTGCTTATCGTATGCAACGGGCATGGTAAGGCACGTGCTCTGCAGCATGCCATCGAAGCTGCTGTATCCCAGGAGTGGACCATCAGTGCCCTTCAGATGCATCCCCATGCCATCATTGTGTGTGACGAGGCTGCCACCGATGAGTTGAAGCATGGCACCTATAAGTACTTCAAGGATATCGAAAAGGATAACCTCTGATACCTTCCCTTATCCCATCGCCCGCGTGTCTTCCCATGAGAGAATTCATGCGGGATTCTTGTTTTTATGCTTTCTTGCTTTGGAAAATGCAGGAAAACCATTACCTTTGCACAACCAGTATGCGCTTGTGGTGGAATTGGTAGACACGCCAGACTTAGGATCTGGTGCCTTCGGGCGTGTAAGTTCGAGTCTTATCAGGCGTACATTTATTTGTTGGAAATGACTTTGGGATAGTCTGTCTCCTGTCACAAACGGGGTGTCTTCCCTTTGTGCGATAATCTGAAAACTATAAAATAATCCAATATGAAGAGAATAACCCTTTTGGCCGCCGCTCTTGCAGTCATGACCTCATCAGGACTGACCGCGGCCAAGAAAGCCCCTGTACAGAAGGTAGGCCTTGTGAGTATGAAAGGCTATGTGGGACAGCGTTATGACGATTGTCTCAATCGCCGAGTGAAGCCTGAGAACTTGGACACCCTCATCTCCGTCTATCGCAATCAGGACGAGGATTCGAATCTGTGGGGTAGTGAGTTTTGGGGAAAATGGGTACAGGGAGCCATTGGCATGTATCACTTTACTCACGATGAAGAACTCAAGGGAATCATTCAGCAGGCTGAAGACCGGTTGATGGACTGTCAGCTCAAGAATGGCTATATCGGTGATTACGATGAACAGCATCAGCTCAATGGATGGGACGTGTGGGGCAGAAAGTACACCCTGCTGGGTCTCATCAAGTGGTATTGGGAGACAGGGGACAAGAATGCCTTGAAGAGTGCTACACGATTGTTGGACTACACCATGACTCAGGTGGGACCCGGCAAGAAATCCATTCTTGAGTGCGGTGCCTATGTGGGTATGCCACCAAGCAGCATTCTGGAGCCCACCATGTTTATGTATCAGACCACAAAGCAACAGCGTTACCTTGACTTTGCCAAGTATATAGCAGAAGAACTCAATAAGCCGGGTGGTCCTCAACTCATCACCAATGCTGATGTGCCCGTGGCATCTCGCAGACCTTTGAAGCCTGGTGACGCATGGTATGGCAACAAGAACGGACAGAAAGCCTATGAGATGATGTCATGCTATGTTGGACTGCTCGAACTCTTCCGTCAGACAGGTGATCCTGATTTGCTGAAGTCTGCTCAAACCACATGGCAGCATATCGTAGATGAGGAAATCAACATCTGCGGTTCGGGTGCTTCTCACGAGTGCTGGTATGGCGGTCGTGCTTTACAGACTCGAGTATCTGCACTCACCATGGAAACTTGTGTGAC
>JBJFDX010000438.1:0-3939 GCA_051890235.1 Bacteroidaceae bacterium
CTCAAAGTTGATACTAACAAACATCTAATTATCAGCCGCAAAGGTACGACAATCTGGTAAATTATACAAATTTTTGTAGATATTTTTACAACTAAGGAGGTAGAATAGACAAAAGAGATTACGTCAACGGAAATGGGTTGCATAATACATCCAGTAAGTATGTGCATACTCTGACATACTGTCCGCAGCATGCACATCACCCTGCTGTGCAGCATGCCGGAGGCGAGAGAAGCGCAACAATGATTCTCGCATTTCCTCATCCTCATAGGTTAATACTGGCTTGGAAGACGAAGAAATAGTCACTGGCTTCGAACTATCCAAAGCAAGTTGTGAGAAGAGTACCAATGCCTCTCTGTAATGTCTGGGGAGAGAAGTGGAAAGAGAATCGGAACATTGCGAAAGAACCTGAGAGAAAGAATGCAACTCGCCATGTAAAAGATACGAGCACAACAGATAATCAAGAACAAGTGGGCGAGGCAACGAATCCAAAGCAAGAGTGCCCTCAAGAAATTTTCGTTCATTGAAAGTTCTTGGCATAGATGGAACTGCATGCATGCTACGATACAAAATGGGAAGAGCATTGAAAACAAACAGAGAATCAGACTGCTGCGGAAGAAGCGTGAGAACATTCCGGGGAATCGGATAAGTAAAGAACCTTTCTCCCAACTGTCCATCAATAGCCAATGCGGCTGTACGCAGTGCATACAACCGATAAGTGGATGCCTCTGCTGAGGGGCAACAATCAACAGCCTCGTCATATTTTCCCTCATGCAGCAGGCGTCCAACCCTCAGTTCATGATGAGCAGGACCTGAGCTATAACCCAAAGCACCTGTCATAAAGAAAAGAAACATCAGGACAAACAGGTTGGAGGAAAGATATGAAGAGAATGTGCCACGCTCTCCGGAAGCATCAGGATGCATGAGACACAAACAGGCAATAAACACGAAAAAGCCCAAAAGCAAAACAAGACAAAGCCAAGGCGTGCCGCCACCATAATCCTGCAACTCAGGAAAACGAAAAGAGGAGACAGCGGTGAGGAGGAAGGCAGAGGGAAACCATGATAAAGCATGGAGTCGCAAGGGCCAACGCACAAGTCTATGACAGAAGAAACCTAAAAAAAGCAGAGGCAGGATGATAAGCACTGCCCCTACAAAAGGGTCATAAGAGGTCTCACCATGAGAGAAATGGTATTGAAACTGGGCAAGGTAACCGGCATGGAAGAAATACAAGTAACAGAACGAGAAGCACGCAAACACGATACCGCATATATACGGCATCAATCGTGCAACCTGTCTTGTATGTGGGCTGTTGTACCTAACCATTCACACCATCTCAAGAAGCAGAACATCTGCCCCCTATGCCTTACGATTCGATTATTCCTTTCTCTTACGCAACACGCATGCTGTACGGGCAGGCAGATACAGGTTGAGCCACCCCTTATCATCAGGGGCATAGAGAGGATCGAAATTGGTATAATGAACTACGCTGTCGTCATTAAACCCATTGCCACCAAACTCCACAGCATCTGAATTGAGCACATATTCGTAAGAACCTTGCTCGACAAGGAAGCCATAACCTGTATAGGAACGTGTAGGACTGAAGTTGAAGAAGAAACAGAGGTCGCCGCGCTGGAAAGCCAAAACCTGATCAGAGTCGTTGGCATTGATCTCCTTGACAGGCAACTTGGCAATAGATTTCAACTTGCGAAGCAGATGAATCATGCCGGCATCAAAATCAGCAAGATAATGGTAACAGAGTTCCTTGTTGTCTACCAGATTCCATTGACGTCGTGCATACTTGTGACTCCAGCCGTTACCTTCACGAGGGAAATCGATCCACTCGGGATGACCGAACTCGTTACCCATGAAATTAAGGTAACCTCCATTGGCTGTACCGGCCGTGAGAAGACGTATCATCTTGTGCAAAGCAATACCCCTTTCTACCACATAATTCTGATCACCTTTCTTGAAATGCCAATACATGTCAGAATCCACAAGTCGGAAAATAATGGTCTTGTCACCCACGAGAGCCTGATCATGACTTTCTGCATAGGAGATGGTCTTCTCATCCTTGCGGCGATTGGTGAGTTCCCAGAACATGGAAGTAGGCTTCCAGTCCTCGTCTCTCTTCTCCTTAATGGTCTTAATCCAATAATCAGGAATGTTCATGGCCAAACGATAGTCGAAGCCATAACCTCCATCACGTATGGGTGCAGAAAGGCCAGGCATGCCGCTCACATCTTCGGCGATAGTAATGGCATTCTTGTTCACCTGATGAATCAGATCGTTGGCAAGAGTAAGGTAAACAATGGCACCATCATCCTCATGACCATTATAATAATCGGCATAACTGGTGAAGTTCTCACCCAAACCATGACTATAATAGAGCATAGAAGTCACACCATCAAAACGGAATCCGTCGAAATGGAACTCCTCAAGCCAATATTTGCAGTTGGACAAAAGGAAATGAACAACCTCATCCTTGCCATAATCAAAGCAGAGACTGTCCCATGCCGGATGCTCACGTCTGTCACCCTGACAGAAGTATTGACAGGGATCACCTGCAAAATTACCCAATCCTTCATTCTCATTCTTTACGGCATGACTGTGAACGATATCCATCACCACAGAGATACCCATGGAATGAGCTTTATCAATAAGAGATTTCAATTCCTCAGGAGTGCCAAAACGACTGCTGGGAGCAAAGAAACTGCTTACATGATAACCAAAACTGCCATAGTAAGGATGTTCCTGAACAGCCATGATCTGTATGCAGTTGTAACCCTGACTGGCTACACGAGGCAGGACATTATCGCGAAACTCGACATATGAACCTACCTTTTCCTCATCCTGAGACATACCTATATGACATTCATAGATGAGTAAGGGATCAGTACTAGGTTTGAACTTATTTACCTGCCATACGTAAGGCTGCTCGGGAGCCCAAGCCTGAGCGCTGAAGATTTTTGTTTCAGGATCCTGAACCACGCGGTTTATCCAGGCAGGAATACGCTCTCCCTGTCCACCTTGCCAATGAACACTCAACTTGAAGAGAGTACCATGCTTGAAGGACTTATCCTTGATCTTAATCTCCCAATTACCTGTCTTTGACACACGCTTCATGGCAAATTTGGAACTCTCTTTCCAGCCATTGAAGTCGCCTATCACATAGATATCTGTCGCATTGGGAGCCCATTCGCGCAATATCCATCCATCCTCGACACGATGCAGGCCAAAATAGAGATATCCATCGGCAAAGTCTGTCAACTTACCTGAAGGACCTGCAAGCTTAAGCTTATGGGCAAGCATATTCTGATATCTGCCATTTATGGCATCTGCATATTCTGCCAAATAAGGATCATTCTTGAGTATCTTCAGAGTAGATGTCCTTGCAGTTGTCTTCTTTGTCTCTTCGACTTTCTTTGGAGTCGCTGCTTTCTTGCTTGTGGTTGTGGCCTTCGTGTTAGGCATAATTATTGTAAGTTTGATATTTAACCTTGAATACGACCTTCCTGAGCGGCAAGTCGGTTATTGCTGGAGCGTGTCCCTCACCAGGCATATACAGCACGAACATGCCAGGAGTAACCGCAAAATAATTGCTTGGAGGAACAGGCAGAAATGAGATGTCTGCCTGAGCATCATAAGAGGCAGATGAGACTTGAGAGCATGTAAGTGGAGCATACCCGTGCAGTTCCGCTCCGTCAAGAGGAATCTGTACATCTATCATCTCGCGATGTACCTCCAGCGGAGCATTCTCTCTGGACCGGGGTGAACAAGTCTGTACATTTACCCATACAGTATCGTCAGATACAATATGTCTTCCATCCGACAATTCCTGTAACAGATGAGAAGAAAGATAATCCACCACGAGGCTGAGGCCTGTGGACAGACCTGAATACTTATGCAGATTATCTAATGTATCTATTACCATATCTATTT
>JBJFDX010000439.1:0-3911 GCA_051890235.1 Bacteroidaceae bacterium
CCAGCAGATAGTTCCTCAGGATACGATGGGTGCTTTCTCAGGAATGCATTTTGTTGGTAAGCGTCCAGCATTGTTTCCTAATTCTCTTACTATGCCTCGAATGAGTAGTGTGGCGCGTACCATCGGCCATCTTCAGAAACATGTGCAGGAGGCTTATGTGTATGAGCGTGATGTTCTTGATGAGGTCATTTATGCCGTTATGTATCAGGCCAGTGAACTTCGGTTCCAGGATCGTTTGGCTCCTGGTGTTCTGGATAATTGCCTGCGTACGGCTTTGGAGAGAAATGGAATCAATATGCCATTCCATTATGTGGTGTATACGTCTGATGGTCGTGAGGTATTCCGTTGTTCTGACTTTGATGTTACAGGTCAGGAGGTTAGTTACACGCAGACACTCTTCCGTAGTGATCCTACAGGTCAGATGGGTGTAGTGACCATACATTTCCCTGACCAAGCTCAGTATATCTTGGGTGTTGCGCGATATGTGGCACCTGCCATGCTCTTTACATTTATCTTGTTTCTGACCTTTCTGGTTACGGTTTATCTTGTGGTACGTCAGAAGAAGGTGAGTGAGATGAAGAATGATTTTATTCACAATATGACTCATGAGTTCAAGACACCCCTTTCGACAATATCTATTGCCGCACAGATGTTGGTAGACAAGCAGGTGCCCAAGAGTGAGGCTACATATGATCGATTGGGTGGCGTGATTGATAATGAGACAAAGCGTTTGCGTCTGCAGGTAGAGAAAGTGTTACAGATGAGTTTGTTTGATCGTAATAATATTGCACTCAAGTTACAGGAATTGGATGCCAACGAGCAGATTGATTTTATTGTGAAGACTTTCTCTCTTCAGGTGACAAATACGGGTGGGACGCTTGATACCTGCTTTGATGCTTTCAATCCTTTTGTGAATGTAGACGAGATGCACTTTACCAATATTATCTACAATCTGCTGGATAATGCGGTTAAATACAAGAGGGACGATGTGCCCATTCATCTTGAGGTGGCTACTTGGAATCAGGGTTCTAACCTCTGTATCAGTATACAAGACAATGGAATAGGAATTCCCAAAGACAAACTGAAGAATATTTTCGAGAAGTTCTATCGTGTGCCTACTGGTGATAAGCACAATGTGAAAGGTTTCGGATTGGGTTTGGCCTATGTGAAGAAGATGGTGGAATTGTTACACGGAACAATCAAGGTGACGAGCGAACCGGGTGTCGGTACGAAGTTCACCATCACATTACAGACAGTACAAGATTAATCATTAAAGTAAAGGAGTATGGAAAACAAGTTGCACATTTTGCTGTGTGAGGACGAAGAGAGCCTCGGAATGTTGGTGCGTGAATACCTTCAGGCGAAGGGATATGACGCTGAACTCTACCTTGATGGCGAGGCTGGTTACAAGGCTTTTGTCAAGGGTAAATATGACATGTGCCTGCTTGATGTTATGATGCCTAAGATGGATGGATTTACACTGGCACGTGAATTGCGTTCGATAAACTCAGAGGTTCCCATCATGTTCCTCACAGCCAAGAATCTGAAGGATGATATCCTGGAGGGATTTAAGTTGGGTGCCGATGACTATCTGACAAAGCCTTTCTCAATGGACGAATTGGTTTATCGTATGGAGGCCATCCTGCGCCGTGTCAAGGCACGTAGCAGACAGACAGCAACCCGTTATCAGTTGGGACGATTCACTTTTGATACCCAACGCCAGTTGCTGACTATCGACGATAAGTCAACCAAGTTGACCACAAAGGAAAGTGAGCTTCTGACCATGTTGTGTACGCATATGAATGATATTCTGGAGCGTGATCTGGCATTGAAGACCATTTGGATAGACGATAATTATTTCAATGCACGCAGTATGGATGTGTATATAACCAAACTGCGTAAGCATCTGAAAGCCGATCCCAATGTGGAAATCAATAACGTGCATGGCAAAGGTTATCGTTTGGTTGTGCCTACCAATTGATATACTTATGGTCAAATGGCATTGTCTGAGAATGATTAAACATGAAGTCGGAGGTTGGATTTCTGGCCTGTTGGCGGTCTAATGAACGATTGTGAATTAGAATTTAGGCGTGGTGCCACTCCAGTGGGGCAGTACCACGCCTTTACTTTGTTCTTAATGATAGATGTTTCTGTTCAGAAGCAGAATCCTGCAGAGATACCGCATTCGTGAATTTGCGGACATTTCTTTTTGTCGGGAAAATCTCGACCATAGCTTGTTTCGATGAAATATCTCTCCAACTGAAGTCTAAGCCCTACTTGCCATCCCAACTGACATCTTTCCCATTCGCATGAGGTCTGGTTTTCGCGGTCTTCCTTGAAGATGTTTTCCTTCTTTCCGTTGATATCCTCTTTTCCCATAGCTATAGCCCGAAAGTGAATGCCTGCTTGTGGTACAAGCGCAATGTTTCTTGTACGCGAAAGATATAGTTTGTATGTTACATTCACCGGTATTCGGAACGTTAGCAACGAATACTTGGCGTTAGCATGACCTGTCTCGTTGGGGGTAAAGGTGTATTTCAGTTCTGTTCCTGCCTCTACAAAGATAGGAATGCTGTCTGCCACCTGTATGCTCCTGGCCCATCCTGCAGCAAATTCTTGCATGTTGATGTGCGGGGTGTGGCCGGGGAAGGTGTATTGGGCAGGGGAATATCGCACGTAGGCAAGATTTTTCCATTCCTTGTGCTTGGGCTTCTCTGTGCTGTCTTCCTCCTCTTCGTCATAGAGTTGCCAGTCTTCCACGTCGTCACCACCAATATATTGGGCATGTACACTTTGGGTGGAATATACAACAAAAGCCACTCCGACTAAAAGCCGGAGGGCTGATAATACATTTCGGATGCGCATACGCGGAATGTTTCTGTACTTACGAAGGGCGTTTGGTGATGATGATGTGGCCGATGATGCCGGCAATAATCAAGAGCAGGGCCAATACCTGTACGGAGTTGTAATCTACCCAGCTGCCTGTGAGATAACTTACGACCAAGAGCAGCGCGCCCAAAACGATGGCTGCAATACCGATATACTTCTTCATTTTATATTTATGTTTTAATGTTCTCAATTCAAATCTCACGCAAAATAACGCAATTTTCCTGAGACTGAAAAGTGTTTCTCCTAAAAAGTGCTCATGTAGATGCTCTTCTCTCTCTATTTTCTTTGTCTTGAGAGGTGGGGTTAATGATTTTGGGATTCTGTACGGATAGGTGCGTATGCCCTTCTTGTCTGTTTTTGACTCGAATCGGTCATTATCGTTATGATGATTCCGTCTTTTATTCTGATTTGAATAGATGTCTTTTCGTTTTGTGGGCGCAATGGGGCCATCGCAACCGAAAAACGGGAAGGCGGATGGCAAAAAGATGTAGGTAAGCGCATAACAGTCTAATGGCCGATTCGGGTTTAATACGGAAGAGTAGTTCTGCGTGACTCCCTGTACTGAATAGTGTTGCGAATGTGATTTTATGTTTTTTTTGGAAAGAATCTTCTGAGAAATGTTTGTTATTCAGTGGGAAAGCAGTATCTTTGCACCGCATTTATGCAAAAATCAAATCATTAACTCATTTAACGTATTATGAATCAATACGAAACCGTTTTCATTTTAACTCCCGTTTTGTCTGATGATCAGATGAAGGAAGCGGTCAGCAAGTTCAAAGGCGTTCTCACTAAAGCTGGTGCAGAAATCATCAACGAGGAGAACTGGGGCCTGAAGAAGTTGGCATATCCTATCCAGAAGAAGAGTACAGGATTCTTTGAACTGATTGAGTTCAAGGCTGCTCCTGAGACAATCAAGACTCTGGAGATTGCTTACCGCCGTGACGAGAAAGTTCTCCGTTATTTGACAGTAAAGATGGAGAAGCACGCAGCAGAGTATGCTGAGAAGAGAAGAAACAACAAAT
>JBJFDX010000440.1:0-3908 GCA_051890235.1 Bacteroidaceae bacterium
TTCATCAATCAGATTGTTCTGTGCATTGCACACCCATGAGGGAGTGAAAACTTCTGCCTTGTCCTTGGTGCGCTCTATCTGGGCCTGCTTGTCTTTAAGTACACGCGGCATCACGATGCGATGGAACCTGCCTGTGATGTTCTCGGGTTTAATCTCGTCATCGTAACAATAACCTTCTCTTACAACCTCTCCATCCTCACCCTTTATGGCATCCTCATAGTCAGAGGTAGCCCAGAAGATGTTGACCACTTTCGTCTGGTCATTGGCTTTTGAGCGAGCTTTGGCAGACATGGTGTGGTCAATGAGCAACTTGTCAAGCACCTCGGGGGAGTAGTCCAAGATGTCTTGCTCGGAGATGTCCACATCGTGGATATGCTCGAAGATTCGGTATCCCTCTTTCTTTTTCAGCCTCATCTTACTTTTTATTTTTGGAAAGAATTTTGTTTTCTTCTGTTGACCTGTTTCTCACTCATCATGAGCATCACTCTCTTGCGTGGAATACTTCCTGAGGGCAGTCTGTAACTTCTCTCTCACCTGATTTCTCAGCCATTGGGGAGCAAGCACTTCCACCTGAGGTCCATAAGAGAAGATGCGTGCTTCGAGTTCCTTGTTGGGACGAACGAGGAGACGGATGATGTGCTCCTGCTCACTTACAACCTTCTGGGAGGGATGGATGGGCTTGTTCACGACATAGGGGAAGCGGTCCTCGTGAAACTTCAGGAGAACTTCCTCAGGATGGGGATGTTCCTCGGGCAGGGTGACACCCACAATGTCCTGAAAGTATTGATTGAAATCGATGTCCTTGTTGGAGATGAAGGGCACATTGGCATGCGAGAACTTCACGATGCGGTCAAGTGCCTTGTTGGTGATATAATTGCCATGATGGCCTATCTGCAGTCCGATGAGAAACCAGCGATTGTTGAACTGCTTGATATGGTAAGGATGGATGACCGAGGCGCGCTCGTTGCCTGCAAATGTGCGATAGACAACCATGAGGGGTTGATGATTGAGGGTGGAGTCTATCAGTTCGCCCAAGAACTCGGTTCCCTTCAACTGGTCGTTATGCTCAAAGGAAACAACCTTCTCGGGATTGGGACGAATACCAAAACGGAACTCCAGATTGGAGATGACTTCTTCGAGCCAGGCATTGGTGGGAATTCCACGGAATCGACTCAGCATATCAATGGTGGAGCGAAGGGAGGCAACCTCGCTGGCTGACAGTTCATTATTGAAGATGGAGAAGTCACGCTTGGAATAACGGTAGTAACACTTACGGCCATCATAGGGATAAGTTTCTATGGGTGCATGAAAGGTGACTCTGTCCTTCATGTACTTGATGTCCTCACGTATCTGACGAACGCTTACCTCCGTTCCATACAGATCCAGAAGGACCTCGTTGACCTTATCCTGAAGATCCCCGATGAAGTACCGATGGCCGAAGTCGCTGAAGCATCGGTCAAGTATCTGGTAGCGCAGTTGTGCGTTCTTGTTCGTTGGCATGTTGCAGATAGGTTATTATTTACTGCGAATTTAAGCTTTTTTCTTGAAAAAAAGGTTTCTCAAAATGGAAATGTTACTGCTGAATCGAATAATTGTGTGAAACTACCTTTTGTGTGGTGTTTGTAGGGCGCTTGGGGATAAGATTATGTCCTGTGAGACTCTGCTCTCAAGGGAACGGAGTGTAGGTGGATATCTTTTGGGGATGATGCCAAAAAGTAAAGAAGGATGGCGGGTGTTGTCCCTGCCATCCTTCGGCATGAGTGTTGAATAAGATTTATTTCACGACAGCCTTGATGACAGGCTTGCCGGCAGGTTTAGTTTTGTCTTTTTCGTACATATTGGAGTATTTTCCAGCGGGGAGGTCGGAGAGCACAAAGGCATTGCATTTCCTGCCTGCCACCACTTTATCGGTGACGGCTGTATTTACGGCTGTAGCTATCATGCCCACCAGTGCTCCGAGTCCACCGCCACCGCCACCAACGCTGGTGTCTACTGTAATCCTACCTTCTCTCTGATAGAGCGTCTGTCCGCTCTTGGTGGAACGAAGGATATACTCGATGTTGACCGTCAGTTTGCCTGCCACATTCACCCTACGCCAATCCTTGATGATGGTAAACATGACAGCATCGGCACCAAGCACGTTCTGGAAAGTAGAGAGGTCGGCCTCAAGAAACTGCTCTGCATCATAAGCACTCTCCTGCTGAAACATTTCCATGGTGAGGTAAGGAGAATACACATAGTATCCCTTCTCACACAGGGGCATGTACATGGTGGTGTAGAAGTAATCCTTGGCCTCGGCATGGGTGGTCTGATTGATAGGTGGCATGATGGCTATGGTGACAGGCTTCTCGTCATACATGGCCGCATACTGCTCGCCAATGGTCTTCGGAGTGGAACATGATGCCAGCCTGAGGATGGCTAAGGCTATGAATATGATCTGTTTCATTTTTCCAACTGTTTGATGATTCGTGAAATGTAGGTCTTTGACTCTGGATAGAGTTCAATCTCCTTGTTGAGGAAACTCAATCCCTCTTCCTTCTTGCCTGTCTTGAACAAGAGGTATCCATATTCGGCATACATGCCAGGGGGAACCACTCCCCGCACGCCTTTCTGTTTCTCGGTTATCTTCTGGTACTGTTCCAGAACCTTTACCTGCAGTTCGTCGGTGGTTCGCTTACTATACTTGTAAGTAGCATCTTCGTAGTCATACCACGAATAGAGCGACTGGGTGGTGTGACACGAGGTGAGCGTCAATGTCAGAGCCGCGAGGGCTCCGATGTAATACAACTTCTTCATCTCTTCTTAAGGTAATATGATTTGTTTTACTTCTTGTGCAGATACGAATATCTTCTTCTGATACAGTATCTTACCATTGCTGGTTACTTTGATGCTGCGAGTACCTGTACCTATGGCATACTGCGTGCCCTTGCGGTTGGATGTCTTGGCCTTGACCACTCTGGCTGTGAAGGGTGCAGCATCATCAATGATTACCTGCACATCCTGGTTGCCATACTCTTGCTGTCCTACGAAGAGCAGGTATGCCAGGTCTTCCTTGCCGCTTTGCTGTGCCACGGGCTGGGGAGCTCTACATCCTGTAAGGAGGATGGCTAGCAGACAGATAAAGGGAAATACGTGTCTCATTTTGCTTGTTCAATGATATAGTTTGACATATTGTTGGCATCGATGGTCTCTGAAGTGCTTACTTCCACAAACGAGTATTCGGTCTCGGGAGTATCTCCGCCTGTGCTCAGCACCTTCACAGTTCCCACATCCTTGCCAGGAAGAGTAATCATGATGCCCGTTTGAGGATTCTTTACTTTCTTGCCTCGAGTCTTGACCTTGAACTCCATGCCTTCCCTGATGCCCTGACTCTGGCCGCCGGCTATCAAGGTGGCGTCTTGGTCGCAGGAAAGGAAGTAGGTCCTCCATGGACTGTCTGTACATTTGTTGATGATGTTTTCCACCAGTTGGCCGATGGCTTCCGAGATGGCTTTGTCACTCAGAGTGGCATCGTAGCTGGCCTGTCCACCTATTCCCATCTTGGTCTTTGTGGTCAGCTCAGCCGAACCTTTTCCTTCATCGGAATAGATGATGAGTCCTGTGGAGACATCCACAAGGCGAATGGCAACGGCTGCTTCCACGGTCTGAGTCTTCTCAGAGGTGAATGCCTTGTTCTTTCCCGTATTCTTGCGACCGAACTCTGTGATGGAACCGATGATCATATAGTCTGCTCCGATGGTGCTGGCTGTGGTCTCACCCTTCTGACATTCCTCGAGCAAGGTAGCCAAATCCCCTCTCTCCAGCAACAGGAACTTACCAGAGGCAGCCAGTTTGGCAGAGAGAATGTCCAGAGCCTGTTTGCCCATGGGATCATTTTCCTTGTCATAAAAGATACCTTTGGCATACTG
>JBJFDX010000441.1:0-3904 GCA_051890235.1 Bacteroidaceae bacterium
GTAGGGAATCGTATTGAGTTGTTCAGCCAAGGTGGATGTGGGCAGTTCTTCTCCAAAGATGATGACGGAGTCTCCTTCGTTACATGGGATGTCGGTCACGTCTACCATACATACGTCCATACAGATGTTTCCCACATATTCGGCTTTTTGACCGTTTACCAGACAATACCCATGTCGATTGCCTAAATGTCTGTCAAGACCATCGGCATAGCCAATGGGGATGCTGGCTATACGGCTGTCTCTGGTAAGAATGGTTCTCCTGCTATAGCCCACACTCTCTCCTGCAGGAACGTCGTGAATCTGCAGGATGGTGGTACGTAATGTGCTTACGTTGTTCAAGGTCTTGTTTGTCCGGCTGTCCACGCCATACAGTCCCAGTCCCAGTCGCACCATGTCAAGGTGGTATTCAGGGAAATGGATGATGCCTGCACTATTGCAGATGTGACGTAGGATATGATGACGGAAGGCGCTTTGCAGTTGGTCACTTCCCTTTTGGAAGATGGCAAACTGTTTGCGGGAGAATTCGTCGAAGTTGTCGCTGTCACTACCCACAAAGTGTGAGAAGACCGAACAGGGGATAACTGCACTCTGATGTTGGAGTCTGTGGATGAGTGCTTCCATATCATGTTCTGGGTCGAATCCCATGCGTCTCATGCCAGTATCCAGTTTGATGTGGATGGGGAATCCCACCACTCCTTCACGTTCTGCTTCGAGGATGAGTGCTTCGAGGAGTCGGAAACTGTAAACTTCTGGTTCGAGTGAATACTGAAAGAGCGTGCGGAAACTGCTCATTTCGGGATTCATGATCATGATGTTGGCAGTAATGCCTGCCTGCCTGAGCGTTACTCCCTCGTCTGCTACGGCAACAGCCAGATAGTCCACCCTGTGATCTTGCAGGGTCTTTGCCACCTCTATGGCTCCTGCTCCATAGGCGTCAGCCTTTACCATACATGCCATGTGGGTGTCAGGCTTCATGAAAGAGCGATAGTGGTTGAGGTTTTTCACCACGGCGCCAAGGTCAACCTCCAGAATGGTTTCGTGTACTTTCTGTTCGAGCCGGTCCGTAATCTGCTCGAAGTGAAAGTCACGTGCTCCCTTGATGAGTATCATGCTGTGACTTAGTGACAGGAACGGCTCACTCTGCAGCAGGTCTTCTGTCTGAGGGTAGAACTGGCATGCTTCTCCCCATTCGGCAAAACATTCTTTGCAGGAGGAAAGAACGGGTCCTACGGCCAGAATCTGTTCGATACCTCTTTCGCGTGCCATCTGGGATACATGTGTGTAGAGTTTCTCAGCAGGAATGCCTGTTTGCTGGATATCGCTCAGGATGAGCACTCGGCTCAGTCCTTCACGCTCAGGACGTCTGTTGAGGAAGTCGAGTGCAATATCCAGACTGCTCAGGTCACTATTGTAACTGTCGTTGATGAGTGTGCATCCTTTGCGTCCGCTTTTTACCTCCAGCCGCATGGCCACAGGCTCCAGTCGGGCAATGCGTTCTCTGATAACATCCTCAGAAAGTCCCAAGTGCAGGCAAAGGGTACGACATATCTCCTTGTTGTCTTCAATGCCTTCCTTGCCAGTCATGTGCCATGGAATCAGTTCTCCGTCAAACTTCATCTGCTTCACACATTTGCTCACGATGGGGTCATCGGCAGGATAGATGAGTGATTGGGCATTATGAAAGAGTTTCAGTTTCTCCATACATTTCTGCTCCATGCTCTCAAAGTTCTCTTGGTGTGCAGAACCCAGGCAGGTGAAAATGCCGATGGTGGGCTGTATGATAGCCTGCAGGGCATCCATCTCGTCAGGTTGTGAGATGGCTGCTTCGAAGATGCCTATCTGACTTTGTGACCATAGTCCGAGTACCGAGAGCGGTACGCCTATCTGTGAGTTGTAGCTTCGCGGACTGCGTGTCACTACAAAGTCGTTCATGAGCAATTGATAGAGCCATTCCTTGACGGTGGTCTTGCCATTGCTGCCCGCTATACCGATGATGGGGATGTCAAATGTCTCCCGATGACGTTCGGCAAGTCGCTGTAAGGCTTTGCGCGTATCGGGAACTATCAGGAGGTTGGCTTCTGGTAATTCGGAATCTGGCTGATGATCTACGACAAAGTTGCGCACGCCTCTGTTGTAGAGGTCTTCGATGAACCGATGTCCATCGCCGCGTGACGAACGTAGGGCGAAGAAGAGTGTACACTCAGGAAAGCATAGGCTTCTGCTGTCGGTCAACAGCCAGTCTATCTGATATTCTTTGTTGCCCAGGCGATGTGCGCCTATCAGCGTGGTGATTTCCGAGATGGTATACATAATCGTGTGTGAGATTATATTTTCTGTTTGCATGCCAGGGAATTGACGTCCTTGCGGTAGGTCATTCCTGCATGTGGTATTTCCTTCTGAGTTCTTCTCTCTTGTTTTCGAGATTTGCTATAAAGGCTTTGTGCTGAGGACTGTCGGGCTTTGACGGCCGATGAGCGAAGCCTTTGAGTATCTGCTCATATTCCTTGAGGTACTGGCGTGTCTGTTCGCTCAGGTACGACTGGCAGAATCGTTGCCAGATGTAGGCCACGGCTGTGGGAGACGGGTGCAGCATGTCTTCGGCATAGAACCGGTAGTCGCGCAGTTCGTCAAGCAGAATCTCGTAAGCAGGGAAGTAGGATACCTCTTGTCTGGTACGGCATACTTCCTCCACGGCAAGCAATAATGTCGATTTGGCTATCTGGTTTTTGTGAAACCCATATTTGGCATATCGATAAGGGCTGACGGTGAAGGTGATGTTCAGATGTGGGTTCTTGTCAAGCAACTCGTCTGTCATAACCTGTAGAATGTCTGCGCATTCGTCTGTTGATAGCGCATTTCCCGTAAACAGGCTTGCGGACATCTTGTGGCAGTTGGTCACCACCTGGTTGTCCTCCTTCAGCCGATAGCAGATGTTGGTTCCCAGGGTGATGAAGAGATGAGCGGCTTTGCCTAAAGCTGTATTCAACTCATCCAGTTTCTCCTGCATCGTGGCTGTGATGGCTTCCTCGCTTTCTTCCTCAATCTGGGTGCCGGCCAACCAGCAACGCCATCTGCGGTCATGCGTGAATATGGGCAGACGGCCTTCCTTGTTCTTTAGCGCATGGTGAATCAGTAAGGAGATGCTTGCGGGATTGTACAACGTTCCTGTGGGATTGCATAGAACGTCCAACTCAAATGCCTTCATGTAGTTGCCCATTTCCTGCGCAAAGCATGACCCGAGCAGCACGCAACCTTCGTGAGGCTGTATGGGGTGATGGGACAGAGGAGTCTCCACGAGAGTTCTGAATAATGTGGTCTCAGACATAGTGCCTTTTCTTCCTTGATGCAAAGGTATTGCGCTTTTCCGATATGAACAACAAACCCTCTGTAAAGTTTGGAACTCAATCTGCCTTCTGAATCAATTTTCTTTCTTCCGTAGTCTTTGAGGTAACAGATAGTCAGATGTTGATTAATTTTACAGAATCAATACTATTTCTCTTTGCTGTTCGTACTTGCCGTTAAGGGGAAAGAGGGAGGGGCGCTCATAAAGGTGTACATCGGGAGTAGGATAAGAGAGGATTCAAGGGGCATTCAATACTTATTGCGGACTCTTAGAGTGTGTAACGAGAGTGGATGACGGATGGATAAGCAGAACGATAATTCTTTGTCGTCCGTTCTTGCCTGTCTTGTGGGGCTAATCTTGCTGTGGTTTGTGAATGTTAAAATAAATTTTCTGTATTACAGGCTTTGATATTAGTGTATGGGACAGTCTTTGGTGCAACTTTTATGGTCTGAAGAAGAGTCTCAGAGGACGCTCTTTTGACAGCTTCACTATAGTGAGTGAAACTGTAAAATACACCCAAGAGGGTTAAAAAGTGTAGAAAAATGTGGCCAAATATGATTT
>JBJFDX010000442.1:0-14376 GCA_051890235.1 Bacteroidaceae bacterium
GGCACCCCATTATGCCCTCAAAACGTAAAAACATCTGTCAAAAATATAAATTGGAGTCATCATAACGCCAATGACCGATTCGGGATTAAGGTGAAAAAGCGACGTGATATTCCGAAGTGCAACGGGGACGGATAATCAAGTAAAGAGGCGTTTGTACTCACTCTCAAAATTTGGGGTAAGCACATCTTTACCCAATGCATCACGCAACTCAACAGCAGCCCAAAAGCGTCCGCCATCTGTTTCAGGACTCGGGCATATTTCCCCATCAAACACCACCCGATGAGGAAAAACCAGTTCGCGCTCACGGGAGGACTGAAAAACATAATGACCCAACGATTCCACCTGCAGAGTAGAGATATCGATGCCCAATTCCTCGGCAGCCTCACGCGCCAAAGCCTGCTGAACATTCTCACCCAAATCCACATGTCCACCTACAGCCGTATCCCATTTGCCTGGCTGTATATCCTTCCATGCTGGTCTTTTCTGCAGAAAGAGTTCTCCTTGGGAATTAAATACATGCAGATGCACGACCGGGTGCAACAACATGCTACCATTATGACACTCACCCCTTGAGGCTGCGCCTGTGATGTTCCCTTCCTCATCCACAATGGGAAACATCTCCTCTGAGTTGTCCTTTCCGATGGCTATCATGGTATCAACAGAGAAGAATCACCATAACTGAGGAAACGGAAATCGTTGGCCAGCGCATAGTCATAAATAGTCCGCCAGTCCCCATGCACAAAAGCGCTTACCAGCAGGAGCAAAGTGCTCTGAGGCTGATGGAAGTTGGTCACCATCATCCTGACTATATGATAAGTGTACCCTGGAGCTATGATAATCTGCGTGCTCGAATGCAGGACATCCAGTTCGTGAGTATCCATATACTGCAGAAGCCATCCTATGGAATCCATGGCTGAAGGAACATCCGCCATCTCTCCATAAGGCTCCCATTGCTGCACATGGAGTTCCTCTCCGCAACCCGTATCCTGGCCCGTCTGCATGAGATGATGGGCACGTATGCCCATATAGTAGAGACTTTCCAACGTGCGAACAGAGGTTGTTCCCACTGCTATTGCCTCAGCCTGATGATGAAGAAGGGATTGCAACACGGAACGATTTACTGAGATATGCTCGGTGTGCATGTCATGTCCCCCTATATTCTCACTCTTCACAGGCTTAAACGTCCCTGCTCCCACGTGCAAGGTCACCTCCTGGCGCTCTATGCCACGAGCATCTATCTCTGTCAGGACACAGTCTGTGAAATGCAATCCTGCCGTGGGTGCGGCCACACTTCCCTTGATGCGGCTATACACGGTCTGATAAGTTATCAGGTCCGAAGCCTCCGTTTTTCGGTTCAGATATGGAGGAATAGGCAATTCGCCTACGGCATCCAGCAGTTCGGCCCAAGTGGCATTTCCTTCCCATTGAAAGTCCACCATATGTGAGGTACCACTGGCCTGCCCCTGTCGGGTGGCCGTAAGCACAACCTCCTCATCAGCAATACGAATTGTACGATGTAGGGCTCCCTCCTTCCATTTTTTCAGATTACCTATCATGCAATGCCATTGGCAATGAGCACGTGAAGAGAAATTCTCCTGATACTCAACAGGAGAAGCCGGCTCAAGCAGAAAAATCTCGATGAGTGCTCCCTGCGTAACTGCATCCTTGCTTTCCTTTCGGAAATGAAGCCTTGCCTGAATGACACGGGTATTATTGAACACCATCAAAGCGCCTTGAGGCAAGAGTGAAGGCAGGGAACGAAAGCCTGTGTGACTCACCAGCCCCTGACGATATACGAGTAACTTGCTGCTATCACGCTCCGGCAGAGGAAACTTGGCAATCCGTTTATCGGGAAGTGGATAATTGTAGTCGCTTATTTGTATCTGTTTTGTATCCATACGAATCTTTTCTGACTGCAAAGTTACTGCATTTCACGGGCAGATTACCCCAAAATCCACAGAAAACCCTTAATTTTGTAACTTTAGAAAAGAGAAAGGAGACAAAAAGACATGAATATAGGTGACAAAGTACGCTTCCTCTCCGAAGTGGGAGGCGGTCGCATATGCGGATTCCAGGGAAAGGATATTGTACTGGTGGAAGATGAGGATAGATTTGAGATTCCCATGCTGCGAAAAGAATTGGTAGTGGTGGATGACAGCGATTATGATATCGGCAAGGTCAATACCGGCACACGAACAGCCGTTGAGAAAGGAGCCAAACAGCCTAAGGAGCAACCCAAGGAGGAAGATACAGACTGGGAACCTGCCGACAGGCCCATCACCTTCAAGCCCAAGGCGCAAGAGCGCAAAGGTGGCGATCTATTGAACCTATATCTGAGTTTCCTGCCTGCCAACATCAAGGAAATCTCCTCTACAAGTTTTGAGGCGTATGTGGTAAACGACAGTAATTATTACGTGCAAACACTCATCCTGAAGACAAGCGGAGCAGCCTGGAGCGCCTTGTTCAATGCCGTAGTAGAACCCAACAGCAAACTCTTCGTGACCGAGGTTGAACGCAAGGAACTGGCCGACTGGGAACGCATCTGCATACAGACCTTGGCATGGAAACAGGACAAGACCTTCATGCTCAAACCTGCCCTAAGTACCGAAATCAGGCTCGATTGTACAAAATTTTATAAGTTGCACACCTTCCAGCCCGACGAGTTTTTCCGCGACCCATGCTGGACTGTAAGCGTTGTGAGAGACGACAAGCCCATACGAACCGCCTTTGCTGACGCAGAGCAAATCAGGGAGGCATTACTGACCGCCAATCCAACCAAAGAGCAAAAACCGGCTGAAAGCAAACCCAAGCAATCCAAGCCAAATGCACAACCAGAGGAACTTGTGGTAGACCTGCACGCCGAGGAATTGCTTGACAATACCGACGGACTGAGCAGCGGGGACATTCTGATGGTGCAGATGAAGGAGTTTCGCAAGATAATGGATGAAAACCAAGGAAAGAAAGGTAAGCGCATCGTATTCATCCACGGCAAGGGCGAAGGCGTTCTGCGCAAAAACATCCTGCAGGAATTGAAGTATCGTTACAAGCAATGTACTGTACAGGATGCTTCCTTCCGCGAATACGGATACGGAGCCACCCTGGTGTGCATCCACTAAGGTCCTCAGGTGAGAGCCTGCCAGCCTGCAGACTCTCACCTGAGGACGACCCTACAACTATCATACTGAGAATTAACTAAAAACTGGATAAACAACATGAATCAGATTGCAAGAAGAATCTCGATGGGGCTACTTTCACTCAGTTGCCTCATGGGTGTAAACGTTCAGGCGGAATCGCTCCATCAGAAATTTGAGCAGATACCGGACGAGCACAGAGTGGCCGTCTACTGGTACTGGATGAGCGACAACATCTCAGTCGAGGGTGTGCAACACGACCTGGAAGCCATGAAAAAGGCTGGCATCACGCGTGCCTTCATCGGCAACATCTGGCAGGATGAAGTGAAGGCTGGCAACGTGAAAGTGCTCACTCCAGAATGGTGGGATGTGGTACATGCGGCCCTCAAGCGTGCAGGCGAACTGGATATTGAAATCGGAGTCTTCAATTGTCCTGGCTGGTCACAGAGTGGAGGCCCATGGATTAAACCAGAGCAGAGCATGCGTTTCCTCAAGGGGGAGAGTATCGAAGTGCAAGGAAATGGCACGCTTCAGACCCTACGCCTGCCTGATTTGGGCAAGGAGGCTACTGACGTGAGGATACTGGGCTTCCCAAAACATGTAGCCCAACTGGACACTCTGGTCAACATAGACAAGAAGAAGGGGAAAGACCTGATTACCGACATCCACTTCGATGCCGCCAAGACCCTGCGCAACATCACCATCACCACCAGCCAGTACATGCTTGTGGACATGAAGATACAAGCCAAAAAGGGGGACAGATACGAGGATGTGAAGACCGTGCACCTCGATCGCTCAAACAGCGCTCTCAACGTGGGCTTCATTCCCTGGGCACCCATCAGCATCACTCTACCCGACGTGCAGACTCAGGACCTGCGACTCGTGACCACAGGAGGTCCCCGGAACTGCCAGTTTCAGGCACGTATTACCGACCTACCTCAAGTGGAGAGGTACATAGAGAAGTCCTTGGCCAAGATGTACCAGACACCTCTGCCCATGTGGGGAGAATATATGTGGCCCACGCAACCGGAACCAGCAGGAGTATCCGTAATACAACCCAACGAAGTGATTGACCTGACAGCCAACATGCAGCAGGACGGAACCCTCACCTGGAGAGTGCCCAAAGGAGAATGGACCATCATACGTACAGGCATGGCTCCTACAGGAGTGACCAATGCTCCTGCCAGCAAGGAGGGAACAGGATACGAGGTGGACAAACTGAACAGGGAACATGTGGCCAGCCATTTCGACGCTTTCCTGGGCGAACTGCTCAGGCGCATCCCTGCCAAGGATAGAACCACCTTCAAGGTTGTGGTGGAAGACAGCTACGAGACAGGTGGTCTGAACTGGACCGATGACATGATAGAGGCCTTCCAATCCAGATATGGATACAACCCCATTCCCTACATCCCCACACTCTATGGCACAATCATAGGTTCGCAGGACAAGAGCGAACGCTTCCTGTGGGACCTGCGCCGACTGATTGCCGACCGCGTGGCCTATGACTACGTGGGCGGATTGCGCGATGCCAGTCACAAGCATGGCCTTACCACCTGGCTCGAATGCTATGGCCACTGGGGATTTCCAAGCGAATTTCTCATGTATGGAGGACAGAGTGATGAAGTGGCAGGCGAATTCTGGAGCGAAGGTTCGCTGGGCGACATCGAGAACCGAGCAGCCAGTTCATGTGCACACATCTATGGCAAACGCAAAGTCTGGGCCGAATCATGTACCGCTGGCGGACCAAACTTCAGCCGTTATCCTGCCGTGATGAAGCAACGCACGGACCGATTCTTCTGCGAAGGTATCAATGCCACCCTTCTGCACCTATTCATTCAGCAACCTGACGACACCACTCTCCCGGGAATCAGCGCTCCATTCGGAAATGACTTCCAGCGCAAGAATACTTGGTTCTCACAGATGGACCTCTTTACCGACTACCTGCGCCGATGCAACATGATGCTGCAGCAAGGAACCTATGTGGCCGACGTGGCATACTATATAGGTGAGGATACGCCCAAGATGACCGGAGAATGCAACCCCGCTCTCCCACGAGGATACAGTTTCGACTACCTGAATGCAGAGGTGTTGCACACGGCATGGGTGAGCGATGGAAAGCTCTGCCTATCCACAGGCATGACCTATCACACTCTGGTGCTCCCCAACCAAACCACCATGCGTCCCGAAGTGCTGGCCGATATAGCCCGACTGGTCAAGGACGGACTGACCATCGTAGGGCCGAAGCCCACCTCTTCGCCCAGCATGCAGAACTGGCCCGATTGTGACAAGAGCGTACAGACTCTGGCCAATCAGATGTGGAGCAAGAGCCAATGGGGCAAGGGGCAAGTCTATCCTGCAGGCACAGATCTGAAGACCATACTGGATAAGATGAGCATCAGGCCCGACTGCTATGTGGAAGCCAGCAAACCCTTTGCCTTTATCCACCGCCAGTTGCCCGACAAGGAAATCTATTTCGTAAGCAACCAGAGCGACCAGCCACAAGACCTGCAGCCCCAGTTCCGTGTAACAGGTATGAAGGCCGAGATATGGAATCCCGTCACGGCCGAGCGGATGAACGTAGTCCTACAGGATAACGGGCAGACAAGTACTGCCAGCCTGCATCTGGAGGCCAACGAAAGTGCCTTTATCGTTTTCAGCAACCAAACCGACCCGAATCTGAATGAATATTCACCTGCCGAGCGAGAAACCCTGCTCACCATCGAAACTCCATGGAAAGTTGACTTCCAGAAGGGAATGAGAGGTCCTGAAGAAACGTACATGATGACCAACCTGCAGGCATGGGACCAAAACGAGGACGAGCGAATACGTTACTTCTCGGGAACTGCCACCTATACCAATACATTCAAACTGAAGAAGAAACCCGAGCAACCCATATGGATTGACCTGGGACGAGTGATGGTCATGGCACGTGTTTATGTCAACGACATATATGCAGGAGGCGTATGGACAGCCCCCTACCGACTCAACATTCAACATCTCCTTCGAAAAGGAACCAACACCCTGCGTGTGGAGGTGGTCAACAACTGGCAAAACAGGCTCATCGGAGACCAAAAACTACCTGAGAACGAAAGGCCCACATGGACGAGTGTCAATCCTTGGCATGCCGACTCGCCTCTGCAGGAATCGGGCCTCATCGGCCCCGTCCGTCTGTTGCAGTAAACCTGTTTGGGCTAAAGACGATGGCTGTTTGGCACAAACACATAACCTGTTTGCACCAAACTCCATAACACTTCCACACAAGCAGGAAACTCCCTACTACCCGTAAATTGTCATAAGAGGGAGAGACTGTACCCCACATCCCAGTCTCTCCCTCTCTTATGGAAATGCAATAGACCTTTAATCAAGCCATATACAAAAGACTTTTTCCGCAATACAACATGCACTAATCACACAATATGCGCAAAAATAGGATTTGAATTTGCACATAATCGCATATCTTGCGCAATATTCTGCTCATTTTCTTCGTTCAATTGCCATATTAGCCTTACCTTTGCAACCCGAAATCAAATAACAGATAACAACAGAAATGATGAAGAAAGTTATGAGCATGCTTATCTGCCTCCTCATGGCAGCCGTAAGCATTACAGCCCAGACAGACAAGATTGTGGGCAACTATCAGGTGAATCGCAATGGTGTAGCAAGCAAAGTGAAGATTTACAAGCACGAGGACGGTTATCGCGCACAAGTGACCTGGGTGGACAATCTGAAGAAAGAGGACGGAAGCATCCGTACCGATGAGAAGAATCCCGACAAGAGCAAGCGTGGCGTACGTGCCGATCAGATTGTACTCATTGACAAGGTGACCTATAATGCCAAGGACAATGTGTGGACCAACGGCAAGATTTATGACCCCACTAATGGTAAGACCTACAAGGTGAAGCTCTGGTTTGACGGAGACAAGGTATTGAAGATGCGTGGGTACATCGGCCCCTTCTTCGATACCAGCGAGTGGAAGAAGATTGACTGAGTCCACTCCTCAGTTTAGGAGTAAAGCAGAAAGGCTGTATCGCTGAATTATCAAACATTCGCGATACAGCCTTTTTATATCCTTCAGGCCTTGAGACAGAAGGAGGAAACGAACTGCAACCGCCAAAGCATCTTGAGGGCAACAGAACAATCCTTCTGAGAAAAGCCTCATCACTCCAGTACCAATTCCACAGGGCAATGGTCACTTCCCATGATTTCAGTAAGGATATTGGCTTCACTCACCTTGGGCAGGAGCCTCTGTGATGCCAGAAAATAGTCAATACGCCAACCCACATTCTTCTCACGAGCATGAAACCGATAACTCCACCAAGAGTATATTCCCTCCTGAGTGGGATGAAGATGACGGAAAGTATCAGCAAAGCCTGCGCCCAGTAAGGTGGTCATCTGATGGCGCTCTTCATCAGTAAAGCCAGCATTCATGCGATTGGTCTTGGGATTCTTCAAATCAATCTCCTCATGCGCCACATTCATGTCTCCGCACACAATCACAGGTTTTCGCTCATCAAGCCGGCACAGATAAGCACGGAAATCATCCTCCCAGCGCATACGATAATCCAATCGGCGCAAACCATCCTGGCTGTTTGGTGTGTACACACACACCAAAAAGAAATCCTCCATCTCAAGAGTAATCACCCTACCCTCATGGTCATGTTCGTCAACTCCTATTCCATAGGAAACACTCAAGGGAGAGTGCTTGCTAAAAACGGCGGTACCGCTATAACCCTTCTTCTCTGCATAATTCCACCAGGATTGGTATCCTGGAAATTCCAGATCCAATTGTCCTGCTTGCATTTTTGTCTCCTGCAAACAAAAGAAATCTGCATCAAGTGACAGAAAGATCTCACGAAAGTTCTTCCCCACCACAGCCCGAAGGCCATTCACATTCCAACTAATCAGCCTCATGCCCTATACATTATTTATATATATATAATAAAACCTACTTACGATAGGATACAGACAAAGATAGACAAAGTTGATGATTTGACAAAGCACATGGGAGCATAAAGAAATACTTTCCGCCATACTATTAGGCAATACCAGAAAACATTTGTACATTTGCAGGACGGAAGGGTGCCGGCATCTGGGAACGCATTATACCATCTGCCGAGGAGCATATTCCCACAAAAAGAAATGTACATATACACAATAAAGAAAGTCATAAGCGCATTCCTGGATCTTCCCACCTTTTGGGGACGTTCTACTCACACTCGGCTCATCATGACCTTATTAGTAAAGAACGAAGCAGACATCCTGGAGCAAAACCTTCTCTTCCACAAACGCATGGGAGTAGACCAGTTTATCATTACCGACAACAATTCCACAGACAACACCCCACAAATAATAGAGAAATACGTCAAGAAAGGATGGGTGGCGCAATACATCCACGAGCCTGCAAGCGGATACGAACAGAAGAGGTGGGTAGACCGCATGATCTGGTTGGCCAAGAAACGCTACAAGGCAGACTGGATTATCAATGCCGATGCCGATGAATTCTGGTTCCCATCAAAAGGAAACCTGAAGGCCATGTTACCAAGCAAACATATCGGAATACTCTCAGCCAAAGTCAGAAATGTTTGTCCCGAAGAAGGCAAGCCTTACTGGAAATGGAAGCATGTAGCCCTCGAGGTGCCCAATCTGGAGGACTATGAACTCTCACCCTTTAGCCTCTTCTCACGACATTACAAGAAAGTAATGCACCGTACAGCCGGGTATATCCAGATATCCATGGGTAATCACAAGGTGACCATGTTCCCTCACAGAGAAAAAGCAGGAGACATCACCATCTACCACTTCCCCATACGAAACAAAGAACATTTCATCCAGAAAATGGTCAACGGCGGAAAACAGTTGGAAAAGCACCAGGGAAAGCACGGAGGACGCCATTGGCGCTACTTTTACTCACTATACAAAGAAGGCAAACTACGTCAGGAATATGACCGTATGGTGGGAACAAAGCATTGGGATCAGCTTTTCAGAGACGGCTATATCCAGCCCGATGAAAACCTGATGAAACTCTTTGTCGATTCCTCAGATACCTCCTCTCCTCGCATCTGATTACAAGACAGAGATTTCTCCAAGAAAGTTCAATTTCCAACTCATACCTTTGTCATTTCGGGATAATTGCGTAATTTTGCACGGTTTTAACGCAAATGTGCAATTATTATACACACATCATATAAGAAAGAGTATGAGTTTAAAGATTGTAGTGCTTGCAAAGCAAGTACCCGACACGCGCAACGTGGGTCCCGATGCCATGACTCCAGAAGGCACCGTCAATCGTAGCGCCCTGCCTGCCATCTTCAATCCCGAAGACTTGAATGCACTCGAGCAGGCTCTCAGACTGAAAGATCAAAACCCAGGAACCACCGTGACCATCGTGACTATGGGCCCTGGACGTGCTGCAGAAGTAATTCGCGAGGCCATGTATCGTGGCGCTGACGGAGGATACCTTCTGACAGACCGCGCTTTTGCAGGTGCCGACACATTGGCCACCAGTTATGCCTTGGCAACAGCCATCAAGCACGTGCAGCCCGATGTAGACATCATTATTGGTGGACGTCAGGCAATCGATGGTGACACAGCACAGGTGGGACCACAGGTAGCCGAGAAACTGGGACTGAACCAGATTACCTACACCGAAGAGATTCTGGCATGCGAGAACGGCATCATCCGCGTAAAACGCCATATCGATGGTGGTGTGGAGACCGTGGAAAGCGCACTCCCCTGCGTGCTCACAGTAAACGGAAGCGCAGCTCCCTGCCGCCCCCGAAACGTTAAAAGGGTTATGAAGTACAAGCGTGCAAAGGCTCCCATGGAACTTACGCCCGGTACCACCTGGACCGAACTGCCCTATGCTGAGCAGTATGACAAAAAGCCCTACCTGAAACTGGGACAGCTCACCTGCGCTGACGTAAACGCAGACCTGCAGCAATGTGGTTTGGCAGGATCGCCCACCAAGGTGAAGAACGTGGAAAACATCGTCTTCAAGGCTAAAGAGAGTAAAGTGCTCACAGGTAGCGACGAAGATATTAACGCACTGGTTCAGGAACTGCTGGCCAGCCACACTATTGGATAAAGGAGGAAAGAACACATGAACAACGTATTCGTTTATTGCGAGATAGAAGGCACCAAGGTGGCCGAAGTAAGCCAGGAATTGCTGACCAAGGGTCGCAAGCTGGCCGACACGCTGGGAGTGCAACTGGAAGCCGTTGCTGCAGGTAGTGGCATCACGGGCCAGGTAGAAAATCAAATCCTCCCTTATGGAGTAGACCGTCTGCACATCTTTGATGCACCAGGCCTGGCTCCCTATACATCCAAGCCCCATACAGCTGTGCTGGTAAACCTCTTCAAGCAGGAAGAGCCTCAGATTTGTCTGATGGGAGCAGATGTAGTAGGACGCGACCTTGGCCCACGTGTGAGCTCTGCATTACACAGTGGACTTACCGCCGACTGCACAGCTCTGGAGATTGGTCCACATGATGACAAGAAACTTGGCAAGCATTATGACAACCTGCTCTACCAGATTCGTCCCGCCTTCGGAGGAAACATCGTGGCAACCATCGTTAATCCCGAGAACCGTCCTCAGATGGCAACCGTGCGAAGTGGCGTGATGAAGGCTGAAATCCTGGACCCCGCATACAAGGGTGAAGTCATCATTGAGGATGTTGCCAAATATGTGCCCGAAGCAGAATATGTAACCCGTGTGCTGGACCGCCACGTGGAAGCAGCAAAGAATAACCTCAAGGGCGCCCCCATCATCGTTGCCGGCGGTTATGGAGTAGGCTCACGCGAAGGATTCGGCCTGCTCTATGAACTGGCTCATGTCCTGCATGCTGAAGTAGGTGCAAGCCGTGCCGCTGTGGATGCCGGATTCTGCGACCACGACCTGCAAATTGGTCAGACAGGAGTAACCGTACGTCCCAAGGTTTACATTGCCTGCGGTATCAGCGGAGCCATTCAGCACGTGGCTGGCATGAAGGAGAGCGGCATCATCATCAGCATCAACAACGACGAGAATGCGCCTATCAACCAGATTGCAGACTACGTCATCAATGGTACTGTGGAAGAAGTGTTGCCCAAACTGATTAAGTATTACAAACAGAACTCAAAGTAAAGCGCCATGGCCAACTATTATACAGATAGGAAAGAAATCAAGTTTGAACTGGAGAACAGTCCTTTGATGGAGCGCATCGTAGAACTTAAGGAGCGTTCCTACGAGGACAAAGAACAGTATGACGAGGCACCCCAGGATTATGCGGATGCTATGGATAGTTATGAGCGTGTCCTGGATGTGGTGGGCGACATTACAGCCAACGTGATAGCGCCAAACGCAGAGGAAGTGGATGCAGAAGGGCCTCATTGCGAAAACGGACGTGTCCGCTATGCAAGCAAGACCTACGAGAACCTCAACACCATGATCCAGGCAGGCATGAACGGTATGACCATGCCCCGACGCTACGGTGGTCTGAATCTGCCTGTGACTGTGTATACTGCAGCCAACGAAATAGTATCTGCAGGCGATGCCGGTTTTGAGAACATATGGTCTCTGCAGGACTGTATTGAGACACTCTTCTGCTTCGGTAACGAGGAGCAGCGCCAGAAATACATCCCCCGTGTGTGCGCCGGAGAGACCATGTCGATGGACCTTACAGAGCCCGATGCAGGTTCTGACCTGCAGAGCGTAATGCTCAAGGCTACCTACGACGAAGAGAACCAGTGCTGGCGTCTGAATGGCTCAAAGCGTTTCATCACCAACGGAGACTCTGACATTCATTTGGTATTGGCACGTTCAGAAGCAGGAACACGTGATGGCCGAGGACTGAGCATGTTCATCTATGACAAGAGAGATGGCGGCGTGGATGTTCGTCGCATTGAGAACAAATTGGGCATCCATGGTTCACCAACCTGCGAACTGGTGTACAAGAATGCAAAATGTGAAATCTGTGGAGACCGCAAGATGGGACTTATCAAGTACGTCATGTCCTTGATGAATGGCGCACGCCTGGGTATTGCTGCACAAAGTGTTGGTCTGTCACAGGCTGCCTATGACGAAGCTGTTGCATATGCACGTGACCGCAAACAGTTTGGACGTGCTATCATAGAATTCCCCGCTGTGGCAGAGATGATTAGCAACATCAAAGCAAAATTGGATGCTGGACGAGCCCTGCTCTATCAGACCGCACGCTATGTGGACATCTACAAGGCACTCGAAGACATTGCACGTGAGCGCAAACTCACTCCAGAAGAACGTGCCGAGATGAAGAAGTTCAGCAAGCTGGCAGACGCCTTCACTCCCCTTGCCAAGGGTATGAACAGCGAATATGCCAACCAGAACGGATATGACTGCATCCAAGTGCATGGTGGAAGTGGATTTATGCTTGAGTATGCTTGCCAGCGCATCTATCGCGATGCACGCATCACCAGCATCTACGAAGGTACCACACAGTTGCAGACCGTGGCTGCCATCCGCTATGTGACCAACGGCTTCTACTCTTCTGTCATCGAAGATTATGCCCAATTGCCTGTGACTTCTGAATTGGAACCCATAAAGGCTCGTGTGGCAGCCATGGCAGAGAAGTTCAACGCCTGTGTAGCCAAAGTAAAAGAGGCAGAGAACCAAGAGTTGCACGACCTGTGCGCACGTCATCTCTATGAGATGGCTGCCGATGTTATCATGTGCCAGTTGCTCATGCAGAATGCATCAAAGGCTCCCGAACTCTTTGCACAATCCATGCAGGTGTTTGCCAACCATGCTGAGGCAGAGGTTGCGAAGCACGCTTCTCTGGTAGAGTGTATGTGCTCAGAGCAAGTGGAAAACTATCGCCAAGCCTAAAGGCGAAAGATGAAAGCATAAGTAAGAGGAAACAGGGGGAGCCCATCTCAAGGCTCCCCTTTTCCTTATCCACCTATATTGGCACAAGACCTCGCCACCTTATCCGTTCCATCCCTTCCTAAGCAAAGAGCCCACTGAAATCAGTCCTGGCTAAAGAAGAAAGATATAAAAACTGGCAAAATCGCCTCACCAAATTAAACCACCATCACGTAACATAGTCCTAAACTAAGGAATAAGATTATTATCATACGAATGGAACATAGAATCAGATTGACAGCCCTTCTGCTGCTCATGCCCTTAATAGCCTTTGCTCAACGCATTACTCTTACTGGAACAGTTACAGACGCCACAGATGGAGGACCCCTGCCAGGCACTTCCGTGGTATTGCTCAATGCAAAGGATAGCACGCAAGTGACAGGTATCTCCACAGACGATAACGGAAAATTCCGCATGACCTCCGTAAAGGCAGGCAAATACCTCATGCGTCTAACCTTCGTGGGATACCTCACACAATGGAAGAACGTCACTCTTGAAAAGGGGAAGAAGGAAGTCAATCTGGGCACAATAGCCCTGAAGGAGAATGCCAGCCTGCTGAAGGAAGCGGAAGTGGTCACATCAGTAGCCCAAGTGGAAATGAAGGCAGACACCTTTGTATATAATGCCGATACATACAAGTTACCCGAAGGATCTGCTCTCGAGGAACTGGTAAAGAAACTTCCAGGAGCAGAAGTGAGTGATGATGGCACCATTAAAATTAACGGAAAGACCGTATCAAAGGTGATGGTGGAAGGAAAAGAGTTCTTTGAGAATGACACCAAGATGGCCATGAAGAACCTACCCACCAAGATGGTCAAGAAAATCAAAGCCTATGACAAGAAGAGTGACTATACACGCATAACAGGTATTGACGACGGAGAAGAAGAGACGGTCCTCGACCTAACAGTCAAAAAAGAGATGAAGGAAGGCTGGATGATCAACGCTGACCTGGGCTACGGTACCGAAGACCGATACACAGGCAAAGCCAATATCAACAGATTTCTCGACCACTCCCAGTTCTCTGTCATACTAAGCAGGAACAATGTCAACGACAACGGATTTGGATGGGGCGGTCCACGATGGGGTCGTAGCGGAGGTATTACCACCAGCACCATGGCAGGAGCAAATTTCTGGTGGGACAATGGCAAACCTGATTACACCGCAGGATTGTTCAAGGTAGGAGGAAATATCCGCTATAGCCATTCCAAGAGCAATTCCTTGTCGAAGACAAACAGCGAGACATTCCTTGATAATGTTCACTCCACCTTCAGTAACCAGATGAATCAAAGTCTGAGCAGAAGCGCCAATGTGAACATAGGCATCAGACTGGAATGGATGCCTGACAGCATGACTAATATATTTTTCCGT
>JBJFDX010000443.1:0-3861 GCA_051890235.1 Bacteroidaceae bacterium
CTGCTTGCTTGCGCAGAATTCCTTTCGCATGATGGGTGCTCCAGGCATGATGCTTCCTTCACTCTGCATGACACGTTTGGCCGTTCCTGTGGCAGATTCCATGTATAGTTGATTGCTGCCATCGTAAAACTTGATGTTGGCCTCGTCGAATATCGTAGTGGCTTTTTCAAAGTCCTCATTGATTATGGTTGTTCCCTTACCTTCCTCATTGTATGTCGTTACTTTGAGGTTATCAAAATAGGCTTTCTCTCGTTCGTTGCCTGTTGCACTCACACGGAATCCCACATCTCCCAGAGCCAGTATGCCTTTGGTGTCGGTATAGGTGTCCACAAGTGTGCCGTCGATGTAGGTGCGCACGTATGGTGTCTCGCAGGAAATGCGTATGTGGTGTGGCTTGCCCAGTACTTGGTCGTTGGTGAAGGGAATGGTGGTGTCATCATAGGTTAGATTGCCGTTGACATATGAGTGACGGCGTACCACGGGTTTAGACAGACCGTGGGTATTGATGGCCCACATCAGATAGGTGTCAGATCCTGTTGCTGAGAAGCAAATGGATGCGTTGTCATTTATCAGAGTCATATCTGCCTCTACATCATAATGTACTCGTTTGCCTACCTTCTGTTGCCAACAATAGGTGTTGGGACCCTTCACATGGACTCGTCCTTCCTGGATATCTCCTCCTGAGAACATTCTGATGGCTGCATCTTCGAAATCCTCCTTATATAGGGTTTTACCTCCTGATGTCACGATGAAGTCGTCGAAATAGGCTTCCTCGTTTACATCTCCCTGGTCGTGGTCCTCTCGGAAGCCAAACTCACCGAAGGCAAAGTCGCCAGTACGGCTGTCTACCTTCTTGCCATCTACATAGGTGGTGGCAGTCTTTGCTCCGCGTACTTCGATGCGAAGGGTGTGTATCTCGTTGTTGTTCAACTTCACTCCGAGTGCGTTTTCCGACAGGCAGGATGCACCTCCATTTGTCCACTTGTGAGGACGAAGACGAGGGGAGCCTGTGAGGGTATTTACCTGCCACATGTAATAATTGTTATGGTCGCTGGCTGCAAAGATGAGTCCTGCTGCAAGTGACTTAATCTCAAACTTCACTTCCACCTCATAGTCCGTGATGGGTGTTCCGTCGATATTCTCGTCGGTAGCTCCGCTTCCTACTTTTATCCACTTGGCTGCATTCCATCCTGATTCATTGCCGAGTCCTGTCTCGAAATAAGCTCTTTCCGAACTGGTGGCTGTGTTTCCCTTGTTGTCGGTAATGGTCACTTGCCAGTAATATCTCGTGCGGGGAAGAGTTGTGAACCCTTTGGCAAGCACGTCTACGGATGCCTGTGAACTGATCTCTCCTGATTGCCATACAATATTCTGGAATTCTCTGTCGGTGGCCACACGTATGCTGTAGGACTCTTGCATGATTCCGCGCTCGTCAGACGTGATTACCCAACTGAAGGCTGGGGTGCTGATGTCAATGCCGATAGGATTGCGGTATGCTTGTGTTTTGAGGTGGCTTACTTCTAAAGCGAATGCTCCCTGCATGATTGAGAGCAGTAATACAATAATGGATAATGGTTTTCTCATATCTTAAATGGCATTTTATTGTGATACACTTTGAATAGTTGTTTTGTATTGATATTGTGTCTTGTTTGACGTTCTTGCTAAGTGGCTTTTGCCTTTATCTCCACACGCTATTCAGCAGACGATATCTGATGTTGTCCGTGGCACCCTTTACAGAGCAACGGTCATAGATGGTGGTTGGGAAGACCAGAGTGGACATCACTACAGAACCATCCTCTGTGGTAACTTCCACGTTTGACTGGTCTACATAAATACAGAGTGTGCTCTGATTTTTGTTTGTGTATACAGACGAGCGTATGGTGGGGATGGCAAAGTTGGCATGAAAACTCGTTTGACCAGTGTTGGCTCCACGGTCGATAATCAGTTCCTTGCTGTTGGCTGCATAATGGATGACGTATTCCTGACCTGCAGAGTTTCCTAATGTGATGTCATAATCCTTGCCTGTATCGATACTTACGTTGAGTTGATAGGCATCGGGCATTTGCTCCTTCTCTTTTTTTATAAAGAAAGAGGAGGTGGATGGGGTGTTCCATTCGCCTGCAATTCCTTCTATCTCGGGCACTATGACAGAGGTGAGGAGAGGTTTGCCCTCGTACTCTACCAGGGCCAGTTCGCGTGGAAGGGTCATGCAGCATCGCCATGGATACACGGGATATCCGCCATATGCCTGATTGTTCATCCAGCCGATGAATATGTGTCTGTCACCTGTGTTACTCCAGGTTACACCGGCATAGTTGTCCAATCCGTGGTCTACCCACAGAGGATAATCATAGCGGTCGGGGGTGAATCGTCCGTTGGTGAAGTCGCCCACGAAATACATCGTGCCTGAACCCAGCACAGGGCCACCATCACTCACATTCACAGCCAGTATCCATTTGCGTTCTCCTTTGTACTGTATGGGGTAGAGGTCAGAGCATTCCCACACTCCGCGATTGCATCCCGGGGCATAACTGGGTGCTGCAAAGGTACTCTTGAGTGTCCATGTCTTGAGATTCGTGGATTGATATATCTGTGCCGTATGCTCTCCACCGAGAGCCAGTACGCAATACCAGGCTTGGGATGTCTCGTCCCACACTACTTTAGGATCTCGAAAATCAGCGCGACTGGCATTTTTGATAACAGGATTACCAGAGTATTTGGTGAAGGTAATGCCTCCGTCGTTACTGTAGGCTATGCATTGCTGCTCGTAGTCGCCATGAGATGTGTACATGGCCACGATGGCATTTTCACCAAATCCTGCTGTATTGTTCTTGTCCACAACAGCTGAACCGGAGAATACCAGTCCCAGATGGTCGGGCGATAGAGCTATGGGTTGTTCCTTCCAATGAAACAGGTCGGTAGATGTGGCATGTCCCCATGATATGTTTCCCCAATCTTGTCCTGCTGGATTGTATTGGTAATACAGATGCCAAACTCCGTCGGCATATACCATTCCATTGGGGTCGTTCATCCAGTTTTTCTGAGGGGTGAAATGAATCTGTGGACGCATAGGTTCGCTGTAGACGTCTGCCTGATGGGCATCGGGAATTGCGGGTGCCTCATAGAGCTCACCGGCTTGTAGATAACTGATGGCGTTCTTGGCCATACGAAGAATGTTGGCTTGGAAGGGATTGTTTTTGGGATAGGCGCTTTTGTCGACTGTTCCGTCTGGGTTCTTGTAAGAGAATTCACATCCGCCGTTGCCTATGCATAGGATAGTTCCTTGATAATCTGTTTCGCCTTGGCGAGCTTCCCAAATATTGAGCTGTGACAACCAGTCTATCTGAGAGTCCCATACGGCCAAGGGATAAATGCCGTACTGTTGAGTCAGCATCTCATAGCATCGGGGATCCTGATTGCCTTTACCCGTCAGTTTGTAGGGAATATTGAAGAATGTGCAATTGTGGTCCTCTGTCCATGCGTTGCCCTTCATGGTGATATACTTCGATCTGCCCGATGAACGTATGTCCAGCCCCTGAAAAAGGGGGTGTGTAGAGAAGTCCTTCACATAGCGGCTGCCGGGATTAATCTGCACGGCCAGATACCACATGCCTTGGTTCCACGAACCTTTTCCTATGGTTATGCGTCGGTCGTTCTCGATGAGTAACTCCTTGCTTATTCGGCCCAGGTCGGAAATGTAGGTGACTGCATGTTGCCAGAGAACAAGGTTCCCTCCTTGTTTGTACCATTCCTTGATGTAAGGCGTGGCTTGTTGTATGCTGGAGGGTTGGGTCCATACGTCATCTTCGGTTCCTGAATCCAAGTCTCTGATATAGAAGAGCACGCTGTAGCCCTGCAAAT
>JBJFDX010000444.1:0-3859 GCA_051890235.1 Bacteroidaceae bacterium
GAAGATCAATGGAAGAAGCATAAGCGTCCAGGGAAGCAAACCTGCAGGCAACATGACAAAGTAATACCAGATACCATTCTCGTGACTCCGATAAGACATCTTTCCCAGGAAGCGATATATGTTCTCTTCCATAAACAACTGCAGGAAACTATCTCCCTGCTGCTGGTAAGCCGCATAATACCAAAGTGCAGGCAGGACAAGGGAAATGACTGCCGTGAGAGCCATCAAGACAGTTTCACGTAGCCATCCCTCACGACGCAAAAGAGCGCACACCCATGCCACAGCACAAGGAAGCACTATGGCAACAGGCCCCTTGGTGAGCGTACCCAGACTCATCAGCAAGATGGCCATCCACGGCAATCCATATCTGCGACCACGCTCATGCCAAGTCTCCAAAAGCATCATGGCACCCACCATGCACAAAGTCAGCACCATATCCACACGGCAAGCAAAGGCTGCCCGAAACATCTCGAAACTGGAAAAACTGATAAATGCCGTCATGAGAGCTGTACGTCCATCTCTCCTGCGTGCATAAAAGAAATACACCCCGAACGCAAGCAAAATGGCAGACAAGGCACTTGGGAAGCGCGCCACATACTCATTCACCTCACCCACCAGTTTACCACATGCCGCCACACACCAATGCATGAAAGGTGGTTTGTAAGCAATCTCCCCTCCATTATTGTGCGGCATGACCCAATTGTCCTGGGCAAGCATAGTCTGAGCCACTATTGCCTCGCGAGGTTCTCCTCGAGTATGGAATCTGCTCAGGCCAAGCCAGGGAAGCGTCATTACTACTGTCAGAAACAGCAACACGTAGAGGTATCTCATCTTTTGGGGCGTAATATCCATCATCTTTCTCTTTTTTGCAAAAATAAAAAAAAAGCATGAAAAAAGGATGCACTTCCATAAGAAAAAGACCGCGGACAAACCTTCACACTCCCATTCACAGGAGAGAAGGATTGTCCGCAGAATACCTCTTTGTCTCAGCAAAACGCTGTTTGAGAAACCATCTCAAACAACTTATCAACCATCCAGACGAACTATACCAAATGACGGATGATATCCTCGCGATTGCCTGGCAGGTAATCAATTACAGGAATTTCTATCATCGTATAGGCACCTGGTTGCTGCTTCATGGTTGCACGAGCAACATTCACAAGCACCTGAGCCGTAAGCGCTGGGTTATTGATGCTCATATTGAATTCGAAATGCTGATTGTGCGTCTGGCCACTCACACCCTTTCGTACCAGATTCACGCCATGTCCCACATCATTGATATCAGCCACACAAGGTACCTGAGTGACATGAGTCTCGTCGTTCACGAAATAGGGGTCCGTAAGGATTGCCTGCTCCACGGTCTTAAAATCAGCACCCTCTTCAAGTTCCACATATACCATGCGACGATGGATACCTGTTCCGAGAGGGATAGTAACAGAGAGGGCATCACGCACTCCTGCAATAGCACGCACAGCCACACTATGTCCCATACTTCTTCCAGGCCCAAAATTGGTATAAGTGATTCCACTTGGAGCAAGGCTCTCCATAAGTGTGCGCACCACACTATCGGAACCGGGATCCCAACCTGCACTGATGATGCTTACGGCACCATACTCCTTGGCTACCTTGTCCAAGGTGTTTCTAAGGTCGACAATCTGGGTATGAATGTCAAAACTATCCACCGTATTGATACCCATGGAAAGCATCTCTAAAGCGTACTGCTGAACACTACGTGTGGGAGTTGCCAATATGGCCACATCCACATGACCCAGTTCCTTGATATCACTCACTACCTTATAGTCATTGAGACTGGCAGGCTTGTTCTCTGCACCATGACGACGTACAACACCTGCCACCTCCATATCAGGAGCCACTTGCAAGGCCTGCAAAGCATACTGGCCTATATTTCCATAGCCCACAATAGCTACTCTAATCTTGCTCATAATATTACTCTTTGTCTATTGGTTCTTGATTCTGACAACAAAAATACGGGTTTCTTGCGATTTAAGCAACAGAATGACGTGGTTTTACACAAAAACTGACCCCAAAAGAGAACTAAGAAATCCATAATCCCGAATCAGTTAACAGATTCGGGATAAAAAACTCAAAAATCAAGGACAACCACACGTAAGCGGTCACGCAAATGCCAAGGACCTTTACCGTATCCACATTGAGAATCGGAAAGCATGAGCAAAGTCAACCTGCCATCCTGTAAACGAGGTCCCAAGCAAAGACCCTCATAATTGGAAAACCGCGTATTGAAAAGACCGAAACGGCTGTTCCATTGTCCCACCAACTGCTTTTCACCCGTCGAGGGAGTGAAACAAAAAAGGGTACACCAACAGCGACTTCCCTGATAATGTCGCGCTATACGAGCCTCACGTTCAAGAACCAAAAGCCGGCCATCAGGCAAGGCTGCCATTGCAGACACGCCATGATAATAATCGCGACCTGTATCCTGAGAGACTGGCTCTTGCAGATAATAAGGGAAGGATGACGTCAGGCGCAATTGGTCATCAAACTGCATGAGGAGCAAACGCAGGCTATTGCTTTCCACAAGAAGCGGGGATTCGTTCATCGTCCAGAAATGATGACGAACACTATCATAAGCGAGAGACTCAAAACCACGATTCGGTGCAAGCGACGAAACCACCTGGGCAGGTATTGCCAAACGGCTGCCTGTGAGCGTTCCATCAAGTCTGTGTTCCAAAACTGCACCATCAGCTTCACCACTCACAAACACGCTCTGACGAGGAGCGCAATAAGCCACTCCCTCCGCATCACGCTCCATGTGACCCTCTTGTGCACAAAAAGACTCCTCACAAACATCTTCCAAAGCACCTGTCTTAGAATCAAGAACGATATGCCAAACACGAAACCCTGCTTGTGCGTCACGGTCCGACACCACAGCATAACGGTTTGCTCCAAGGGCCGTTATTCCACTATACCCTCCCGGTTCAATGCCATAGCGTCCCAGACGATGAGCCTTACGGGCCTGCAAGTAGGGAGAGGAGAACATCAGCATGATCCCTCCTGCCACAATAGATAACAAGGAATGCCTCATCTGGAAATACTCTTACTGTAAGACAATATTACTCCGCCTCATCGGCGGGGACTAACTTAAACAGTTTATCACTTGCCCTCACCTTACAATCAATAGGGATACTCACACGCTGACCTTGTTTGGCTGTGGTTACAGGTTTCAGGTCAAAACGTATCTCGTTCACCTCTGCCTCCAAGGCTCCTGTCGTAGGACCTGTCACCAGAATGCGATCACCCACACTCAATGTCGCAGCTTCTATCTTGAACTCTGCCACTTGAAGTTTGCTATAATACCGCACACCACGTCCCACATACACCTTACGTTCTGTAGCACGTGAACCAGGACGGTCATTCCACTCGCCCAACGTCTGTCCCTGATAATAGCCATCCCAGAATCCACGATTGAAGACACGTGCCAAACGAGTGTCCCACTCGTCTTTGCGCTCTTCTGTAAACGACCCGTCCAGGACACTTCTTATGGCTTCATCATAGCAACGGACAACCGTATCCACATACTCGGCACCCCGGGCACGCCCTTCTATCTTGAATACACGCACTCCTGCAGACATCATCCTGTCCACAAAGCGAATAGTCTTCAAGTCCTTGGGAGACATCACATACTTGTTATCTATATCAAGTTCCGTACCTGTTTCCCGATCACGTACCGTATAGGAACGACGACACAACTGGAGACATTCGCCACGATTAGCACTATGATTGGTATTCTGCAAACTCAAGTAGCACTTGCCGCTGATGGCCATACAGAGAGCCCCATGACAGAACATCTCAATACGCACTGGCTGTCCGGAAGGTCCAC
>JBJFDX010000445.1:0-3846 GCA_051890235.1 Bacteroidaceae bacterium
AATGGCACAGAGTATCAAGCAGCATACCGATTTCTCTGTAGGTTACAAACCTCAGGAGATAACCTTTGTGTATGTCATGGATGTGGTACAGGCGGTGTATAAGTGCATGACCTCAGAGCAGGCTGTGGGCAAGGCTTACTTTCTGAGTGACGGTCAGGTGTACAACAGCCGCCGTTTCAGCGATCTCTTGCAGCAGTCAATGGGCAATCCCTGGGTGTTGCACATCAAGGCTCCTTTGTGGTTCTTGCGCATAGTGTGTACCATGAGTGGTGCTATGAGTCGTATGACAGGTCGCATGAATGCCCTCAATATGGATAAGTATCATATCTTGCGTCAGCGCAACTGGCAGTGTGATATCAATCCGGCAAAGCGCGACTTCGGTTACGAACCCGAATGGGGGCTGGAGCGTGGCGTGAAGGAGGCCGTGGCTTGGTATAAAGCCCATGGATGGCTGTGAGGCCAGTTCGGATCCCCCTCTTCAGCAAAGGCATCAGACTTTAGGAAAATTTCTGCGAACGTGGCGCATCGTGTGGGTCCCGGTAAACGTTGCGTGTTGGTGTACTTCCTGCTTTCACAGAATGTCCCAGTGAAAAGGCAAGAGTGTAGGGAAATCGTACAGATGAGCGTAGGGTGGAACTTGACCAACAAAGCCGAGTGCAACCAAGATTAAACCTCAAAATCCAGGCAGGTGCGCACGGTGGTGTAGGGGCGTACCTTTGTGTTGGCTACCTCAACATGTGCGGGGTGCTGAGCATATCCCTTCAGAGCTTCGGCGGATTCCAGAGTGCAGTCAAGCATCACATCCGCATTTGAGGAAGGGAGTACTCCGTCAATCTGTACCTGTATGCTGAGCAGACCAGGCACCACGCCTTTCAGTCCTTCCAGTCCAGCCTTGATACCAGTTTTGACAGATGCCTTTTCCTCTGCGCTCAAGTCTTCGCGCAGTTTCCATAAAATGATGTGTTTAACCATATTCCTTTCCTTCTTGTTTGTTGTCGTAAATTCCTTTTCTCTGCAAAGGTAGGTATTTTCATTGTACCAACGAGCGTTCCTATTGACAGAAAAGCCGTACCTTTGCATCCAAGACTTAAATATACAATATTATAGATACAGATTATGGCACAGCAAGAAGATGTCTTCAAGAAGATCGTTTCCCACTGCAAGGAGTATGGTTTTGTGTTTCCCAGCAGTGAGATTTACGATGGTTTGGGCGCCGTGTATGACTATGGTCAGAATGGTGTGGAACTGAAGAATAACATCAAACAGTATTGGTGGAAGAGTATGGTACAGCTGCACGAGAACATCGTGGGCTTGGATGCTGCCATCTTTATGCACCCCACCACATGGAAGGCCAGCGGACATGTGGATGCTTTCAATGATCCTTTGATTGACAACCGCGACTCTAAGAAGCGTTATCGCGCTGATGTGCTCATAGAGGATCAGATAGCAAAGTACGATGAGAAGATTGACAAGGAGGTGGAAAAGGCTCGCAAGCGCTTCGGTGATGCATTCGATGAGGCTCAGTTCCGCTCCACTAATGCTCGCGTCTTGGAGCATCAGCAGAAGCGTGACGCTTTGCATGAGCGTTTTTCTGTGGCCATGAATGCCGGTGACCTGGCAGAATTGCGTCAGATAATACTTGATGAGGAGATTGCATGTCCCATCAGTGGTACTCGCAACTGGACAGAGGTGCGTCAGTTTAATCTGATGTTCAGTACAGAGATGGGTTCCACAGCTGAAGGTGCCAGCAAGATATATCTGCGTCCAGAGACCGCTCAGGGTATCTTTGTCAATTATCTGAACGTACAGAAGACAGGTCGCATGAAGTTGCCCTTCGGTATCGCACAGATAGGTAAGGCATTCCGCAATGAGATTGTTGCTCGTCAGTTCATCTTCCGCATGAGAGAGTTTGAGCAGATGGAGATGCAGTTCTTCGTTAAGCCAGGCACAGAACTCGAATGGTTCAAGCGTTGGAAGCAGACACGCATGAACTGGCATCAGGCTCTGGGTTTTGGTGCACAGAACTATCGTTACCACGATCATGAGAAGTTGGCACACTATGCCAATGCTGCCACGGATATTGAGTTCCACATGCCCTTCGGTTTCAAGGAGGTGGAGGGAATACATTCCCGCACCAACTTCGACCTGAGCAGTCATGCTAAGTACAGTGGTAAGAAGATTGAGTACTTCGATCCCGAGACCAATGAGAGTTATACTCCTTATGTCATCGAGACTTCCATTGGCGTTGACCGTATGTTCCTCTCCGTGATGTGCCATTCCTATGAGGAGCAACTCTTGCCCGATGGACAGACACGTACGGTGCTCCATCTGCCTGCAGCCCTGGCTCCTATCAAACTTGCCATCTTCCCTCTCACCAAGAAGGATGGTCTGCCAGAGAAGGCACTTGAGATTTTCAATGACCTTCGTTTCCATTTCAACTGTAAGTATGAGGAGAAGGACCAGATAGGTAAGCGCTATCGCCGTATGGATGCCATCGGATGTCCCTTCTGTGTGACTGTTGACCAGCAGACACTGGAGGATAATACCGTAACTCTGCGTGACCGTGACACCATGGAGCAGACTCGTGTAAGCATCGGGTCACTGAAGAATCTGGTGGAAGAGAAGGTAAGCATCGAATCTTTGCTTAAGAAACTTGCATAAACATATTCTGATATGGTACATATACATCACCGCTTGAGAGCTGTAGCCTACGGTATAGTCGTCCTTATGGGGATGGCCTGCATCTTGACATCCTGTGAGGAAACCACCAACGAGTGGGATCCTTACTATAACTGGCAGGTACGCAATATACAATGGTTTGCCACTGTGGCCGATTCTGCACGCACAGCTATCAGCCAGGCAAAGGCTCAGTATGGCGATGAGTGGGAGAAGCATTGTGAGTGGCGTATGTATAAGACTCCGCAACGCAGTACTGAGACCAGAGGTCCTCTCACCGATAGTATCTGTTGCCGTATCATTACACGTGGCACGGGTCAGGTAAGTCCTGCCTACACCGACAGCATCCATCTGAGCTTCCGTGGATGGATTATGCCCACCGAGTATGAAACTCAGGATGGTAGCAAGGAGTCGCGCATGGCAGTTTTCACTCAGACCTATTATGGAGACTATAATCCGGCAACGGCTTCTCCTCAGGTGGGTGCGGTGAAGTCCTTTACTGAGGGCTTCGGTACCGCCCTCCAATATATGGTCAAGGGTGATGATTGGTTGGTGTATATTCCCTGTGAACTTGCCTATGGCGAAAAGGATTCTGAAGCCATCCCTTCCTATAGCACCCTGCTCTTCCGCATCCATCTGATGGGTGTGTATGAAAGTGGTTCGGGTGTGCTGGAGTGGAAGTAATGCCTGATTAGGCTTTTCTGGATATAGCCCCCGTTGGTTTTACCGGCGGGGGTTTCCCATATTTCTTGGCTTGACCAGCCTTATTTTCAAGAGTTCTATAAAATGCACTTTTCCCCGCAAACGTTTGCGGGAGCGGTTTCAAACGTTTGCAACCGCAGTTTCAAACGTTTGCGACTAGGGTTGCAAACGTTATCCTGAAAATCGACCTATTTTCTGCTCTGAAAAAGTAAGCGTGCTTCTCGGGGCATTAAGCGCTCTTAAATCGCCAACGACGCACGCTTATTTTGCCCATGAAGTAGTACTGCTCAGAAATAACTCTTTTCTTGTTTGGCAATGTTGGATGAAAGAGTTTTATCGCATTAGACAAAAACGGGATTTGGGGATGTACGTTTGAATGAGGCAGGTGAGGCACGGATGAGTTTCTACCCCAGTCCCGAGTCACGGCTCTTTCATTTAATATAAAATTGAGGGTATAGCGTCCCTTAC
>JBJFDX010000446.1:0-14102 GCA_051890235.1 Bacteroidaceae bacterium
CTCGAACCCGCGACCCTCGGCTTGGGAAGCCAATGCTCTACCAACTGAGCCACTATCGCATGTAATCTCAGTGCAAAGATACGTCTTTTTTGTTAAACAAGAATCGCTCATTAGACTGTTTTTGTTCTTTGATCACTCAGGAGCGTTATCTGGCAGTTGGCTTCCAACGGAGCGTACATCGGTTACCCTCACGATGCCATCAGATACCTGGAAGGATATCTCCAGGGTGGAAAAGGGTAGGACATAGATGCGTGAGGTGTCATCCTGATAGTGGGGACGAGGGTCAGAGGCCAGTATGGAACGCAGGCTTTCCCGTTTCTCCTCGGGGATGATGTTCTCCAGTGGAGAAGGGATTTGTACATCAAGAGGTCGGATGCACTCGTTCTGCTCCTGTGCAAAGCCTCCCAAGGCATCGCTGTGGCAATCGGTGTAGGGAAGGTAAGGTTTGATGTCGAAGATAGGAGTCCCGTTCATCAGGTCAGCTCCATCAACCTCGATGACCGGTCCCTGGCTTGTGTGGAGATGGATGGCAAGGATACGTACACAGGACAGACCGATGTGATTGGGACGGAAAGGACTGCGCGTGGCCCATACACCCATGCGCTTGTTTCCTCCCAGACGGGGAGGTCGAACCGTGGGTCGCCAAGGTTTCCCATCGTGAGCTTCACTGAAATCCCACAGAAGCCAGATGTGGCTGAAACCTTCCAGTCCACGCAGGGCATCGGCATTGCGATACTCAGGAGTAAAGACGATGCGGGCAGGCAGACCGTTGACCAGGCCGCTCTGCCGGGGAACCCCAAACTTGGTGGGGAAGTCGGTGTGGATGTGTGCAATGATTTCCATGACTGAGAGAGGGTATGTGATTCAGCCTCGGCTGCTGTGCAGGAAACGTAACATATATAGGACACCGGCGGTGGTGAGTCCGAAGGGGAATGCCCACCATACACCCAGGAGGCCCCATTGACATGGGAAACTGAACAGATAACCTAAGGGGAGTGACACCAGGAAGTAGGCTATGAAGGCTATCCATACCATGGGTTTCACATCGGCCATGCCACGCAGGGCATTGGCAAAGATACATTGCATGGCATCACTGTACTGATAGATGCATAGTGGAACGATGACTGCTCCTACCATCGTGATGACTTCAGCATCACTGGTGAACCAGATACCCACCTGATGACGGAACAGGAAGATGGGCACAGCCAGCAGTGATCCCATCACCCAGGTGAGGTGCAAACCTGCAAAGGCAACATTGCGTGACTCCTGGATACGCCCTTTCCCTCGGAAGTAACTGACGGCAATGGCCACGGCTGCTGCCATGCCGTAAAAGAGCATGAAGCAGAGTTGGCTGATGGTGATGACTATCTGATGAGCCGCCAGAGCTATCCCTCCCAACCAGCCTACATAGAAGGCACTCAAACTGAAGGATGCACTCTCCATGCCCATCTGCAGCATAACGGGCAGACCCAGACGAGTGAGCTCGAGCAGATGTGAACGTCTCACCGAAGACTGGTCGTAATGGCCTCGGTAATCGGAATATCGTTTGGCTCGACGGAAGATGAATACCATCAAAGCCCACATGAATACCCGGCTAAACAGGGTGGCTACTCCTGCACCCAGTAATCCCATCTCCGGGCAAGGACCGATGCCATAGATGAGAAACCAGTTGCCGATGACGTTCATGATGTTGCCACTCAGCAAAACCCACATGGGGAGTCGAGTGTCCTGGATGCCGTCAAAAAACTGCTTGAAGGCATTGAACATCATCTGTGGTAACAGGCTGATGGTGAGCACCAGCAGGTAAGGTCGCATGAGGGGAACCAGATTCTGGGGAAGTCCCACCAGGTCCATGCACAGATATAGGGCAGCCATCAGGGTCATCATCAGCGTGGCCATCAGAGCATTGGCCGTCAGGCTATTCTTCAGTTTGCCGCCTATCAGCTGTAGTTCGCCCTGACCAAACAAGGCTCCTACCACAGGAGTGAGCCCGTAGGAGAAGCCTATGCCGGCAATGAGAACCATGCCGATGATATTGTTGACGAAACCCGCTGCGGCAAGTTCATCGGTGCCGTAACGACCTATCATGATGGTATCAGCAAAACCCATTATGATAGTCCCCAGTTGTCCTATCATAATGGGTATGCCTAATGATAACAGTTTAGGATAATGTCTGCTGTACTTTCCAGTCATTTTGTCTGTTGTTTGTTGCCTATCGGGGCAAAACGACTGCAAAGTTAACCCTTTCCTGTTTAATTGCCAAATGTGAGGTGACCTCCGACTGCATCCACCAGGATGGGGCGTTCTCTCTCGAGGGTACCGGAGAGCAAGGTCTTGCTCAGGTCGTTGAGCAGGAGTCGCTGGATGGCTCTCTTCACAGGGCGGGCACCGAAGTCGGGATCGTAACCTTCATCGGCAAGCAAATCGATGGCAGCATCGGAGAGTGACAGTTTCACTCCGTTCTGCGCGAGCATCCTGGTCACTCCATCAATCTGCAGGCGTACCACCTGACGAATCTCTCCCAGTGTGAGTGGTTTGAAGATGATGGTCTCGTCGATACGGTTGAGAAACTCCGGCCGGATGGTCTTCTTCAGCAGTGTGAGCACTTGTCTCTTTGCCTCCTCCTGGTCTTGGCTATCCTGTATGATATGGCTTCCCAGGTTGCTGGTCATGATGATGATGGTGTTCTTGAAGTTTACGGTCCTGCCTTTTGAGTCGGTGAGTCTGCCATCGTCCAGTACCTGCAGCAGAATGTTGAACACATCGGGGTGAGCCTTTTCTATCTCATCGAAGAGCACCACCTGATAAGGCTTTCTGCGTACGGCCTCTGTCAGTTGGCCGCCCTCGTCATATCCCACATATCCTGGAGGGGCACCGATGAGCCTTGATACGCTGAACTTCTCCTGATATTCGCTCATGTCGATACGTGTCATCATCTGCTCATCGTTGAACAGGTAATCGGCCAGAGCCTTGGCCAATTCGGTCTTGCCTACGCCTGTTGTACCCAGGAAGATGAAACTGCCTATGGGTCTCTTGGGATCCTGCAGTCCTGCTCTGCTGCGTCGAACAGCATCGCTTACAGCCTGTATGGCTTCGTCCTGTCCAATCACACGTTTGTGCAGTTCTTCCTCCAGATGCAACAGTTTCTCACGTTCGCTCTGCAGCATCCTGCTCACAGGGATGCCCGTCCAACGGCTTACCACATCAGCGATATCGTCGGCTGTCACCTCCTCTTTCACCATAGCCTCGGCACCCTGTGCCTGGTGCAGTTGTTCCTGAATCTTTTTGATGTCCTGTTCCAACTGTTGCAGTTTGCCGTATCGTATCTCGGCCACACGTCCGTAGTTGCCTTCGCGCTCTGCTTTCTCTGCTTCGAACTTCAGTTGTTCCATCTCCTGCTTGTTCTGCTGGATTTGGTTCACCAGTGTGCGTTCGCCTTCCCATTTGCTTCGGAAAGCTTTCTCTTGTTCCTGCAGGTCGGCAATCTCTTTGTTGAGTGTCTGCAGTTTGTTGGAGTCCCCTTCACGTTTGATGGCCTCGCGCTCAATCTCCAGTTGCTTGAGTCGCCGAGTCAGTTCGTCCAATTCCTCCGGCAATGAATCCCTCTCCATGCGCAGCTTGGCTGCTGCTTCGTCCATCAGGTCGATGGCCTTATCGGGCAGGAAACGATCGGTGATGTAGCGTGTGGAGAGTTCCACGGCGGCGATGATGGCATCATCCTGGATACGTACATGATGATGGTTCTCGTAACGCTCCTTCAGTCCACGCAGTATGCTGATACTGGCAGCGGTATCGGGTTCATCTACCATGACGGTTTGGAATCGGCGTTCGAGTGCCTTGTCCTTCTCAAAGTATTTCTGATATTCATCAAGGGTGGTTGCACCGATGCTCCGGAGTTCACCTCTGGCCAATGCAGGTTTCAGAATATTGGCAGCATCCATGGCTCCCTCTCCTTTTCCTGCTCCCACCAGTGTATGTATCTCGTCAATGAAGAGGATGATGCGTCCCTCGCTCTTGGTCACCTCGTTGACCACGCTCTTCAGTCGCTCCTCAAATTCACCCTTGTATTTGGCTCCGGCCACCAGCGCCCCCATGTCCAGGCTGTAGAGTTGTTTATCGCGAAGGTTCTCGGGCACATCGCCTCGAAGTATTCTGTGTGCCAGTCCCTCTACGATGGCTGTCTTACCAGTGCCAGGTTCACCTATCAGAATGGGATTGTTCTTCGTGCGTCGGGATAGAATCTGCAGTACACGTCGTATCTCATCGTCACGTCCGATGACAGGATCCAGTTTGCCGGCTCGTGCCTCGTCCACCAGATTGCGTGCGTATTTACTCAGACTCTGGTAAGTATCCTCGCTGGACTGGCTGGTCACCCGTTGTCCGCCACGAAGTTCATCGATGGCCTTCTTCAGTTCCTTCTGTGTGAGGCCCATGTCCTTGAGCATCTTGCTTGCTGTGCAGTTGACATCGGTGATGGCCATGAGCAGATGCTCTACAGATACATACTCGTCGCCTCCCTGTTGTGCAAGGTCCTCAGCTTTCTGTAGCACCTGAGAGGATTGCTGACTGAGGTAAGGCTGTCCTCCCTGAACCTTAGGGAGACTGCTTATCTGTGCGTCCACGGCTTGCTGTACGGTGGTAGGGCTCATTCCCATCTTCTGGAATATGAATCTGGTGACCTCTTCGGCTGCCTGCATGATACCGCTCAGCAGGTGCTCGGGCTCAATGGCTTGCTGGCCCTGACGCTCGGCACGCTTCAGAGCTTCCTGGACAGCCTCTTGAGCCTTGATGGTGTATTTGTTCATGTTCATATCTTATCTCCTTTCATTATCTATTTAATTAAGTGATTTCTGTATGAAAGGAGACAAAATATGTGCAAGTGTTTATGGTTCAGCCATTTTGGCGTTTCTGAGGACAAAGTGGCATGAAAGAGCGCTCCAGAGATATGCTTTGTGCGTTTGAAATACTCTTTGCGGCCCGATGCCCGAATTGGGATCAGATGATTTGCATGCGTTCCAGTGCGATGGCTATCTCCTGAGCGATACGAGTAACGTAAGGGACCACGATGTGACACTCCTTCTGATTCTCGATGAGCAGACGAGCTTCCTCGAACTCCCACCACAAACGATGATGTTCTTCTGCTTGTCTGTAGTGTTCCGGTTGGCATCCATTGCGGTGAACGATGAACTCCTTCATGACGCTTACGGGGCCAGGAATCTCTATCCATCCTCCTTCACATTGGATACAACCATGGCTGAGTCCGTCGGAGTCCTTGGCTGCGGATAGTGTGGCTACACTGGTGGGATAGTGGCAGGTGAGTGTGCCACTGAGATCCACTCCGTTGTATCCTCGGTTGGCTGTATAGGCAATGGTTCTGGGTGGGCCGAACAGGCCGATGGTGAAGCAGATGTTGTAGATGTTGAGATCCATCAGACTTCCGCCTGCCATCTGAGGGTCAAACACAGGCGTTATTTCACCATGCAGGTAGCGGTCATAGCGAGAACTGCGCTGGGCATAGTGTGCATGAATCATGCGGGGCGTGCCCAGGGTGGGGACTATCTCCTGCAGTTTGCGGTAGAGAGGGTTATAAAGCAAACTGAAGGCAGGCAGGCAGAATACGCACTGCTGCAGTGAACAATCGATGAGCTGTTCCATCTCGACGCGGGTGACGGTGATGGGTTTCTCCACAAGAATGTTATGCCCAGCCTGCATGGCTCGGAGTGCATACTCGTGGTGCACATGGTTGGCATTGGCAATGTACACATAGTCTGCCTCTGCCTCCTGAAGCATACGGTCATAGTCGGTGTAAACGAATCCGTTGGGTGCATGCTCCATGCACAGATCAATCGCATGCTCCACACTCTTTTCCCTTGCATAGATGCCTGTTACCTCTATCTTTCCGGCAAACTCATGGCTCAGCATCTGTAGTACCTCGCCCACAATCTTACCTGTTCCTGCAATGCTTATCTTCATCTGTTCCTGATAACTTTGGTATAGCCATACAAAGTTAGCACTTTTATGCTATCTGCACGCCTTTTCCTCAATGCAATTGCGCGGCACCCTCCCCGGTCTCAGATATTTTTTTGGGGGAAGATGCCGCGCAGGCGGTTTGTGTGTGAAGACTCCCTGACGACAGTGAGGGACGTCAGGTTTCTACTTTAGCGGATGAAGAGCATTTCGCGATATTTGGGCAGAGGCCACAACTCGTCGTCAACGATGAGCTCAAGCTTGTCCACATGGTAACGTATGCTCTCAAGGAGACAAGCTACGGTGTCATGGTAGGCGATGGCCTTCTCACGTTCGCTTGTCAGCTTGTTGGCAACCTTGCGTGCGTTGACCAACTTCTCTACGTTCTCGGTGATGAAACTGCTGTGCTCGCTTATCTTCTGGATGAGGGTCATGTTGTTGGCACTTACCTTCTCTGCAATAGCTGGCGGGAAGATGTCCTTCACCTTGTGGACATTGTCAATCAACTGACTCTGATAACGGGTAGCTACAGGGATAATGTGGTTGAGGCATAGGTCGCCGAAGATACGTGCTTCAATCTGAATTTTCTTGGTGTAGGTCTCCTCCTTAATCTCCAGACGTGCTCTGAGTTCGGGCTCAGTAAGAACGTGCATGTCGGTGAACATCTTGATAGACTCAGGGCTGACATAGTTATCGAGCATCAGTGGTGCGCTGCCCTCAACATCCAATCCACGTTTGCTGGCCTCTTCCTTCCATTCGTCACTGTATCCATTGCCTTCGAAATGAATGGGCTTGCAGATCTTGATGTCCTGACGCAGAATCTTCACGATAGCCTTGGTGGGCTCGATGCCTGTGGCAATGAGTGCATCCACACGGGTCTTAAAGTCGGTGAGTGCTTCTGCCACAGCGGTGTTGAGAACAATCATGGCTGCTGCACAGTTGGCCTGTGAACCAACGGCACGGAACTCAAAGCGGTTGCCGGTGAAGGCGAAGGGTGACGTACGGTTGCGATCGGTGTTGTCCAGCATCAGTTCGGGAATCTGGGGAATGTCCAAGCTTAGAGCCTGTTTGCCCGCCAGATTGAACAACTCGTCATCATCGGTCTCCTCCAGTTTCTGCAAGAGGTCAGAGAGTTGCTTACCCAGGAAGCTGGAGATGATGGCAGGGGGAGCCTCGTTGGCACCCAGACGATGTGCGTTGGTGGCGCTGATGATGCTGGCCTTGAGCAGTCCGTTGTGACGATAGACACCCATGAGTGTCTCAACGATGAAGGTTACAAATCGCAGGTTGTCCACCTGAGTCTTGCCGGGGCCATGCAACAGGATACCGGTATCGGTGGAGAGTGACCAGTTGTTGTGCTTACCAGAGCCATTGATACCTGCGAAGGGTTTCTCGTGAAGCAGGCAACGGAATCCATGCTTACGTGCCACTTTCTTCATCAGGCTCATGATGAGCATATTGTGGTCGACAGCAAGGTTTGTCTCTTCGAAGATGGGTGCCAACTCAAACTGGTTGGGAGCCACCTCATTGTGACGTGTCTTGCAGGGAATACCCAACTCCAGAGCCTGAATCTCCAGGTCCTTCATGAAAGCAGCCACGCGCTCGGGGATGGAACCGAAATAGTGGTCGTCCATCTGCTGGTTCTTGGCACTGTCGTGTCCCATGAGTGTGCGCCCTGTCATGAGCAGGTCGGGACGTGCGGCATACAGGCCTTCGTCTACCAGAAAGTACTCCTGTTCCCAACCGAGGTTGCTCACCACCTTCTTTACATCGGGGTAGAAATAGCGTGCTACGTCGGTGGCAGCCTTGTCAACAGCCTTCAAGGCTTTCTTCAGAGGTGCCTTGTAGTCAAGTGCTTCACCTGTGTAGGAAATGAAGACTGTGGGAATCATCAGTGTGTCACCAATGACAAACACAGGACTGGCAGGGTCCCATGCACTGTAGCCGCGTGCCTCGAAGGTGCTACGGATACCTCCGCTGGGGAATGAACTGGCGTCAGGCTCCTGCTGAACAAGCTCCTTGCCCGTGAACTCCTCTATCATGCCACCTTTCCAATCGTGCTCCACAAATCCGTCATGCTTCTCGGCCGTTCCTTCTGTAAGGGGCTGGAACCAGTGGGTACAATGTGTTGCTCCCAGTTCCATTGCCCATTTTTTCATCCCTTCTGCCACAGCGTTGGCGGTGGCCATGTCGAGCTTTGAACCGTTGTCCATTACGTCACACATCTTTGTGAAGACCTTGCTGGGAAGATACTTAAACATCTTCTGGCGGTTGAACACGTACTTGCCAAAGTATTCGCTTGGGCGATCTTTGCGGTTTGGCACTTCAATGGGCTTCTTGGTGAAAGCCTCTCCCACTACCTGAAATCTTAAAGTACTTGACATAATACCTATTGTATATTAAGTGTGTATTTTATGCTTGTATGATCTCTTTATCTGTTCTCTTTCTTTATCGAAGCCACTTGACCAGCCGCTCCATGGCGCGCTCGCAATCTGCACGGTCACCGAAGGCTGTCAAGCGGAAGTATCCTTCTCCGCTGGGTCCGAATCCAACACCTGGAGTGCCAACGATGTGCGGACCGTGCAACAATTCGTCGAAGAATTGCCAACTGGTGGTACCTTCGGGTGTGCGCAACCATATGTAAGGTGCATTGACACCACCGAAGACCTGCATTCCCACTGATGACAGAGCGTCCAACATGATGCTGGCATTTTGCATGTAGTACTTGATGGTGGCCTGTACCTGCTCCTTGCCTTCTGCTGAGTAGGTAGCTTCGGCAGCACGTTGCTGAATGTAACTTGTTCCATTAAACTTGGTGCATTGCCTCCTGTTCCAGAGAGCGTTCAGGGCAATACGTTCACCTGTGGAGGCTACGGCCGCTGTCAGTTCCTTGGGGACAATGGTGTAGCCACAACGCACACCTGTGAATCCTGCTGTCTTGCTGTAACTATGGAATTCGATGGCACATTGCTTAGCCTTGGGAATCTCATAAATAGAGTGAGGAATGCCTGACTCCTGAATATAGGCTTCGTATGCCGCGTCATACATGATGATGCTGTCATTCTTTAGGGCATAGTCAACCCATCGCTTCAGTTCCTGGCGTGTGATGACCGTACCCGTGGGGTTGTTGGGATAGCACAGGTAGATGACATCCACACGCTGGTCGGGTAGGGCAGGCACAAAATTGTTTTCTGCATTGCAGGGACAATAGATGATGTTGCTCCAACCATTGCCAGTGAGTGTTCCTGCACGTCCGCACATGGCGTTGCTGTCAACGTATACGGGATAGATGGGATCGGTCATGCACAGGGTGTTATCCAGTCCCAGAATATCTCCTATGTTGCCGGTATCGCTCTTGGCACCATCGTTAATGAATACCTCCATGGGGTCGAGATGAATGCCCCGTGGCATGAAGTCGTGCTTGATGATGGCCTCTCGTAGGAAATCATATCCGTGTTCGGGACCATATCCCCTGAATGTGCTTTCTGAAGCCATCTCGTCTGTGGCCTTGTGAAGAGCCCTGATGACAGCAGGGGCAAGTGGCTGGGTGACATCACCGATACCCAAGCGTATGATATCAGCATCGGGATGGGTGACACGGAAGGCGTTGACCTTGCGCGCAATATCCGTGAAGAGGTAACTCACAGGAAGCTTAAGAAAGTTTTCATTGACCAGTGCCATAATACTTTGTTTATTGATTTGCTAATGGCAACAAGACTTCTCCTTCGAAGGCTGTGACGGCAGGACCTGTCATCATGACGTGCCCGTTATCCTCGTTCCATTCAATCTCCAAGGTTCCTCCGTCCATCTCCACTCGACTCTGTCTGCCTCTGCGTCCTGTCAAGCATGCCGCAACAGCAGTGGCGCAAGCTCCAGTACCGCATGCTAAGGTAATCCCGCTTCCTCGTTCCCAGACTCTCATGCGCAGAGTACCGTCAGCCTTTACTGATACAAACTCGATGTTGCAACGCTCGGGGAAGATGGAATTGTGCTCCAGACGGGCACCTTCCCTGGCCACGTCGATGGCAGTGACATCGGGCACGAAGCATACGAAATGAGGGTTGCCCATGGATACAAAGGTGCCGATGTGTCCGTCGATGTTTCCCTCTGTCATGCCTCCGTCATGAGTATTGAGTAGGTTCTTATTACTCAGGACGGGTGTACCCATGTCTACGGTGGCACTCTCCACGTGTCCATTCTTGTCGGGATGAAGACGGATGACCTTGATGCCAGACAAAGTGTCAATGGCGATGGTGGTCTTGCTTGTGAGTCGGTGGTCATAGACGAATTTAGCCACGCAGCGCACGCCGTTGCCACACATCAAGGCTTCTGAGCCATCGTTGTTGAAGATACGCATACTGAAATCCGCTTCGTCAACAGGACTCTTGTCTACCAGGATAAGGCCGTCTGAGCCAATACTGAAGTGCTGCTTGCTCCACTCAATGCTTGCTTCCGCAGGATTGGGTATAGGGAAATCAGGAGTGTAGACATAGATGTAATCGTTGCCTGCTCCGTGCATTTTTGTGAAGTGAATGCGCTTGTTCATGTCTTCAATCTGTCTTATTGCTTGTTTCTGATGCAAAGATACGGCATTTTGTCAACATGTATAATATAAAGCGAATAAAAAATTCATTTAAATTATATATTTACTTTCTTTTTGAGATGCAATATTGTTATTTCGCTTTCTTATTGTTCTTGTCTTGGCGAATTGCGCTTACAGATGGTAGTCCTCTTTTATCGCGCGCGCGTAATATATATTATATATAATGTATAGATATGCGTATAGAGTGCCCTTTGGGAGAAGGAACTTCCTGTGAGGATATCAGTCAATAAACCTGCGTGTGAGTGGCTGAAACTCCTCGATGCGTCTGTCGCGTAGGAAGGGCCACCAGCGGCGAACGTTCTCACTGCGTTTCAAGTCTATGTCTACCACGATAATCTCTTCCTCAGTCTGGCTGGCCTGGTGGAGTATTTCTCCCTGCGGGCCGGCTACGAAACTGCTTCCCCAGAATTGGATCCCATTGGTTTGTTTGCTGGGGTCGGGTTCGTAACCTACACGATTTACGCTTACTACGGGCAGGCCATTGGCCACCGCATGTCCTCGCTGGACAGTTACCCAGGCTTCACGTTGGCGAGCCTGTTCCTCGGGGGTATCGCTACTCTCATATCCAATAGCAGTGGGGTAGATGAGCAAGTCTGCGCCTTGGAGAGCCATCAGGCGAGCGCCTTCAGGATACCATTGATCCCAGCAAACCTGTACTCCCAGGAGTCCTACGCTGGTGGGTATGGGATGGAATCCGATATCACCAGGTGTAAAGTAGAATTTCTCGTAGTAAGCAGGATCGTCGGGGATATGCATCTTTCGGTAGCGACCTGCTATGGTGCCGTCTTTCTCAAAGACTACGGCTGTGTTATGATAGAGACCTGCTGCGCGTTTCTCAAACAGGCTTGTCACGAGCACTACCTGATGTTTTTTTGCGATGGATGCATATAAGTCGGTGACTGGCCCTGGTATGCTCACGGCCAGATTGAAGTTTTCGGTATTTTCTGTCTGGCAGAAGTAGAGGCTGTCATGAAGCTCCTGCAGGACTACCAGTTCGGCTCCCATTTCTGCAACTTTGGTAATACTCTCAGTCAGTCGTTGTCTGTTGGATTGCACGTCCTCGGTGCAATGAAGTTGTATGATACCTGTCTTCATGATGTAAATGTGGGGAATTGCATGGTGCAGCAATGCAGGCTGCCATGTTGGATGATAAGTGACCGGCAGTCGATGCCGACGATTTCATATTCGGGGAAGGCTATCTGCAGGCGCCTGATGGCTTCGGAGTCGGTGAGTGGTGTTCCATAGGTGGGCATCAGAATGGCTCCGTTGACAAACAGAAAGTTGGCATATGTGGCGGGCAGTCGGTTTCCCTTATCGTCATAGGCAGGTTCTGCCATGGGTAGGGGAAGCAGGTTGAAGGGTTTTCCCTGACTTGTGCGCAGACCCTTGAGTTCCTCCTCCATGAGGTGAAAATCGTGGTAATGCTCATCGGTGGGATCGGTGCATTGCACATAGGCAATGATGTCATGGGGGCAAAGTCGTGCCAAAGTGTCCACATGCCCGTCAGTGTCGTCTCCTGCCAATGTGCCATGGGTAATCCAGAGGACTCTATCGACATGCAGGGACTCTTTGAGCCTGTTCTCTATCTCTTGCTGGGAGAGAGGCTGGTTGCGGTGAGGTGCCATGAGGCATTGTCTGGTGGTGAGTAGAGTTCCTTTTCCGTCACTCTCGATACTGCCACCTTCGAGTACGAAATCCAGATGATTCTCGTAGGTTCCCTTCAGCACGTTCTGTTTCATGAGTGTGCGGCATATGTTGTTGTCCTTCTCTGCGGGGAACTTCTTTCCCCAACCGTTGAACTGGAAATCAAGCAAGCGTGCATTTCCGTTTTCTTCCAGGAGCGTGATAAAGCCATGGTCGCGTGCCCAGGTGTCGTTGGTGGGCATCTCGCATAGGGTCACCCTCAGCATCTCTTCGGCAGAGAGACGGGAGGCGAGTAATGCTTCCACTTGCTGAACATGAGGTGTGACTATCAGCAGATGTTCGCGTGAGGCTATGGCCTGGCTGATATTCAGGTAGCACTCGGTCACTTCGTTCAAGATAGGCTGCCAATCGGTATCCTCGTGAGGCCAAGTCAACTGTACGCCCCATTGGGTGTGCCATTCCGCTGGCAGGCAGGTGGTTTGCTCTTGTGATGTTGTCATGTTGCTGGTGGGTATGCCCTGTGATTGTGTGGGCAGTTGTATTCGTGTACAAAGGTAGGCCTTTTCGGTGGGAAACTCACCCGCATGGACCGATTATTTGAACCCGTGAGGTGTGTTGGAGGGAGTAGTGGATGCTGACTGCTAAGTCTTCGGTGGGGTGGCAGTCATCCTTACATGGGTGACAGATGTGCTTGGTAGGGGTGTCAAATGGCTGATTTAGATGGAAAATCGGCATAAGGTTTGGTAGAGTGTTGGAAAACTCCTACCTTTGCATATCAATAAGAGTATTATTCCTTAATCTATTAAGGTATGAGCGCAACCATTAGGGAAATCATGGAAGCCCTTGAAGATTTCGCGCCTCTGCCCTTGCAGGAGAGCTATGATAATGCTGGCTTGCAGGTAGGACTGACAGAGACGGAAGTATCAGGGGCCTTATTGTGTCTGGACGTCACAGAGGCTGTGGTCAGAGAGGCCATAGATTTGGGCTGTAATCTCATTGTGGCCCATCATCCTCTGCTGTTTCGCGGACTGAAGTGTGTGAGTGATGCTGACTATGTGCAGCGTTGTGTACGTTTGGCCATACAGAATGATATATCTATCTATGCAGCACATACCAACCTGGACAATGCTGAGGACGGAGTGAACTTCCGCATGGCTGAACATCTTGGTCTGCAGGATGTCTCTCTCATGCAGGAGCACATGGTTACGCTGCCGGGGCAGAAGGGACAGGCTCGACAGGTGGCTTCAGGTAGTGGGGTCATAGGCTTCCTACCCGAACCAGAGGACTCCTTGCAGTTCTTGCAGAGAGTCAAGCAGGTGTTTGATGTGGAATGCCTGATGCATAACGAACTCCTGAGGCGCCCCATACAGAGCGTGGCCCTGTGCGGAGGAGCAGGTGACTTCCTGCTTCCCGAGGCAGTACGTATGCAAGCCGATGCTTTCCTCACAGGTGAGATGCACTATCATCAGTATTTCGGGCATGAGCAAGAGATACAGATAGGGGTGCTGGGGCATTACCAGAGCGAACAGTATACAATGGAAATATTCAATACTATCATAGGGGAGAGGTGCCCCGATGTGGACATCTTCAAAGCATCATCAAGCACCAATCCCATAAATTATCTGTAACATCAATATGGCAAAGGAAAAGACAAAGAATCCAGCAGAAATCAATGTAGAGGAGAAACTCAAGAACCTCTATGCCTTGCAGACCACTCTGACCCAGATTGACAAGGTGAAGACATTGCGTGGCGAACTCCCCAGAGAGGTGCAGGACCTGGAGGATGAGATTGAAGGTCTCACCACACGTATCGAGAAGATTGGTAGGGAGATTGATACCATCAAGCGTGACATCAATGCAATGAATGAGACCATTGCTGTCAACAATG
>JBJFDX010000447.1:0-3825 GCA_051890235.1 Bacteroidaceae bacterium
GCACAACAACCCATCACATGGACTAAGGATATCACTCAGCACCTGCCCTGTGAGTGGTTCCACTATCTTGCCAATGCTTTGTCCCTTGCTCACCATCATGTCATTATGTATCTCAGTCACAAAGACACCACTGACATGTGCATTCAGAAACTCCACAGAATCAGACCCCTGACATATGATACCTTCCCCAATGAGTCCTGGATCTGGTGCCTCGCTCCACAAGCCCATCTCGTGCATAAGATTCTGTATGCCTACCAGAAGTGATTCACACATGGAATGGCTGATGCGACCCCCCACACCCATTTCCACAACCAGACAGGGTGTACCCGTGGAGTTAAGGGAATGAGCCAGAGTGGATTCGAGCACAGTGGAAGCCTGATGAATCCATATAAACTCAATACCTAAAGTCCTGGCAAAGGGAACAAGCTGTGGCGCAGACATCTCACTTATCCTCACCTGCGGTATCTCACGCAGGAAGATATTAGAGGCATGAATATCTATGACCATGTCTGCACCAGAAAGATCGGTATATATATCATGAGCCACCTTCTCTATCATGGACCCCCTACAGTCACCGGGAAAGATACGGTTCATATCCAAGTCAAAGGCAGGCACACCACGTTGCATGGTATCAATACCTAAGGGATTGAGAGCCGGATAGATATCCACCGTCCCCTGCAGTTTATGCATGTTCTCCCTCACCATCTTTGCCACAAGATAGCACACATATTGCCCCTCAAGCTCATCGCCATGAGTACCTGTCACCACACACAAGCGCTTACCCTTGCCTCTGGACAAGTGGTTCTTCACGATGCGGAATTCCTCATCCACGGGCATTTCAAGAGATGTCACCGTCTGTATCATGAGTCACTTTACATTTTACAATCATTCGTTCTGTAGTCCAATTATAGAATCGTCCACGATTGATGGGACAATCATTGGCGTCCCGACCATGGGCTAACTTGATATAGCCTTCACGGATGAAGCTGCCATAAGTGGGATCATAACCACGCCAATATCCATCCTGATAAACCTCCACCCAAGCATGCGTTTCTCCTTCACCGACTATCAACCCACACACATAACGTACCAAATACCCGACCGAACGGCAAACGGCTATCATGACATGAGCAAAGTCCTGACAAACTCCCACCCCACTGGCAAAAGCCTCAATGGCTGTAGTGGTATTGTCAGTCTGAAATCGCTCGTACCTCATCCTTTCATGTACTACCCTCATAATATCAGCGGGGGAAAGGCAAGCACCCAACTGGTGCAAATCAGCGTTCCATTGGGTCAGAGGGGTTGGATAACGATAGTACTCGGCTGGGAACTGTTCTGCCAGAATATAAGGCCCACAAGCCACAAGCCCGCTTGACAACATATGGAAATGGTCATGCGGACTGGAGATAAGACCATAAATCACACTATTGCCAAATCCATCTGTTGCCTGACGATAGTCATTGCTGGGAGTGAGAACCACCTGACTATTCAACACTTCCTGACAATCACAAGCCATGGGTTGTACTCTCAACTTGAAACTATGAAGGTTGACTGGCGGATCAAAACGACATTCGGTAAGAAACTCGTACTTGTATCTCACGGCCGTATCTTGCACACTACACCTTGATTAGACAATTAAGTTGTGACAACACCTCATTGCTGTCATATTGGGAGTTGAGAATCTCATCGAGCCTGCCCACCTGCACCTCATCATACAAGTCGGGACAGAAATCCATATATTTGACCAAGGAGTTCCAGGTTTCAATAATGCGGTACTGTTTGTAACGGAATCGCAAACAGATGTCCAGGCGTTCTATCAGCCGGCCTATCGTGAGCAGGTAATAGGTCTGTCCGTGCAGGCGCTCACTCACACTCCCCCAAAAAGCCAACAGCCAATCTGTAATCGGCTGCAAGTCTGTAATATTCATCTGACCCTTTTCTGCCTCCTTGCGAATCTTATCACGGCAGAGTTCCACATAGCTGAATGACTCGGAGAAGATTTCCGGTCTTAAGACAATGGCATTGTCCATCATCCTTTCTATAACACTACGCAACGAGGTGGGATTCTTCTCATCATAAATCTGAAGCATCATCTGATAGGACGTGGTAAAGGTACTAGACGAATATCCATTAACCCTGGACAGGAATTCGCTATATGGTGTTTCGCCGACAGGAACATCAAGAACCTCGTCATAAGCCTTTCGCATCAGATGCAGCATCAAATATCCTCTCTCAACATACCGACCCAACCAGAACAGATTATTGGCCGTTATAGCACTTAACACTTTATCCATATTTCTTGTAACCTTTATTCATCAAATCATGACCCATGTATCCTTAAATCCACCTCCCTGGCTGCTGTTGACCACAAACGAGCCTGGATTCCGGCTGAAGCGTGTCAGACCTGACTTCCACACCTTTGTATCCTTCCCTGTAACCACAAAAGCACGCAAGTCACATTTCCGGGGCGATGGAACTCCAGCTTCATCGATAATATCCAAATCGATGAAGTCAACAACCTCCTGAGCAATCCAGCGTCTGGGATCCTGTATGATGAGTTTACGCATCTCTTCTATCTTCTCGCTACTCATGTCTCTGCCGAACATCACGCCATACCCTCCAGCTTCAGCCACATCCTTGATAACCAGGCTCTTGATGTTGCTCAGGATATAATCGAAATCTTCCTTAAAGAAAGGCAGGTAGGTGGAAGCATTCTGAAGGATGGGCTTTTCACCCAGATAATATTCCACCATCTTTGGTACGAAATAGTAGATACCCTTGTCATCAGCCACGCCATTGCCCAAAGCATTGATAACTCCCACTTCCCCTGCTCGGTAAGCCTCCATCAGATTAGGTACGCCCAACAGAGAAGAAGGTTCGAAAGCCAATGGATCAAGATATTCATCACTCACTCGACGATAGATGGCCCCCACTCGCTGTTTCTTGTTCACGCCCTGATAGAAGACCTTGCCATCCTCAACCACCATATCTCCGGGGAATGCCAGTGTGGCACCAGTCTTCTCGGCCAGATAGCTATGCTCAAAGAAAGCAGAATTGTATCTTCCCGGCGTCAGTATCACATTGATACCTCTTCCACCATTGATATAATCCATCATCTCTCGGAGCAAATCCCCATAGTTGCGATTATCCTCAATAGCATTATCACGGAAGGTTTGTGGCGAAGCCTTACGAGTGATGGTACGAGCAATCATTGGATAACTGGCACCAGAAGGAATCCTGAGGTTATCCTCCAGAATCAGCCATCGGCCATCCTTTGCCTGTACCAAGTCAATACCGGCAATGTGGGCATAGACACCTCCCGCGGGCGTGATACCTTCACACTCAGGCATATACCCCTTGCTCTCATAGGTAAACTCCTTGGGAACTACCCCATCAGTTACTATTCGCTTGTCATGATAGATATCAAAGAGAAAAGCATTGAGCGCCTTCACCCTTTGTATCAGCCCAGCCTCAAGCATCTCCCATTCCTGTGATGGTATCTGTCGAGGAATGGCATCGAAGGGAAACAGTTGCTCATTGAAAACCCCATTCTTATATACTCCAAATCTTACGCCAAACCTTTGCATCCACTGGTTTACTGTCTCTCGTGCAGATAATAGTTCCTTCATACAATCTTCCTCCTTAATATATACTTAATATATAAATAGGTATCATACTATCCATATCCTCTTTGATATCTGCTGCAAAACCTCTTGTGACGTTTTGCAATGCAAAAGTACAAATATATTTTCGTTTTGATATGCATATTGATATTTTTATTTTCTTTTTGGTATCTTTTCGCTCTTTTTGCAATACATATCGACT
>JBJFDX010000448.1:0-3819 GCA_051890235.1 Bacteroidaceae bacterium
ATTGGCATAAACCTTTCCATGGGTAGCATTCACCGTGGGCATTTCATCATCGGGAAGAGTCTGATAGAAGCTGATATTGCTCTGGTCGCCATTAAGTGCATAGCAGAGCATACCGCTCCTTACATCACCCTCCTGAATCTGAGTAGCTGTAACAGCCATCTCAGTACCATTACCGGAAAGGATGTTAGGTGTGCAGGGAACATAGTAACAGTTGGTCATCGTCACCTTGCAGTCACCATGTCTGATGCGCAGGAATACAGATGAAGCACCAGTATTGACTGTCACGTCACCTATCATGGCACAGTTCTCCATGATGATGGTCTGCCCACCGGCCCATCCTACGAAACCACCTGCATCCTTGGTAGCCTTAACGATAGAGGCAGAGATACAGTTACGCATGGTCACCTTGTTCTGAGCCATACCCACCATACCAGAGCAGTTACCATCGTTGAGGGTGGTCTGTGTGACATTCACCTTGGTGATAATATTCTCCAGCAATGTTTCACCATTCACATAGGATGCCACAGGAGCGGTATTGCTCTCTCCTGTCAGTTCTCCCTCAATCACGAGGTTGCGGATGGTACATGATGCCAGAGTACCGAACAAAGCATACTTACCAGACTCGGCACCGATATTGATGTTGATGGTATGTCCCTGACCATCGAAAGTTCCACAGAATCCATCGGGAAGTTTCTCGGTAACAGCAAGGTCATTGGTCAACTTGGCGCTGGTATTCATGGCACCTGCACGCAACTTAGCCACCCACGCATTCCAGGAAGCAGGACCTGAGATAACCACAAATCCATCCTCCACAATCATCTCTCCGCAATAGTCACACACCCCATCGATGAAGTTATGTTCATCCTGTGTTGTACTTCCGCTCTCATTGTTATAGGTCACACCCTCATAGTCGGAGCCATCGCAATGCTTGCGACCACTGGCGAACACCTGCTTGTGGGTGTTGTCCAGAACAGGAGTGGCATCCTCCGTCAGATTCTGATACCATGCTATATTGCTCTGATCACCATTCAGGTTATAGCAGAGTGCACCTGAAGAGACAGCGGCATCATCCACCATCTTGAACTCACTCATGAGGGTCTCTTTCATCTCTGTGGAGGTGGTATAGAAGCAACTCTGTGCTGTTGTATTTGCGCCCATGGTCTTCCAGGTACCACAACCCAGCACGAGACAGTTCTGCTGAACAATCAGAGTGGGATCATTATTGCTGTTCCATCGCTTTACTGTGCCTGTAATCAGACAACCCTTCATGATATAAGAACTCTTATCGGTATTGGGACTTCCTACCAGTCCTCCCAAGCGCTCAGAACCGTTTGCTTGGATAATCTCTGCAGACATCAGACAGTTGGTAAACTCACAGTCGGCCACCAGAGTTGAAGTATTGCTACTCACAAATCCGCCAGCGCGCCATCCTGCCACACTGTTTCCATTGGTCAGTTCTATCTTACCTGTACTGGCGCTGTTCCTAAACTTGAAAGCACTCTCTCCGCTCATAACGCTGATGAAACCTGCAATGTCCGCACTCGTTCCCTGTGTACACTTCAGACTTCCGCTGAATTCACAACCAGTCACATCAAGCTGGGATTTGTTAGATACCACAAATCCACTCAAGGGATAACCGCTCGAAGTCACATTAGCACTTACCTTAACATTCTCGATGGTGGTTGGGCCATTCACCTCCAAAGCTACACCAGCAAACTTGTGCAGCATGGATATAGTTCCCTTCACCTCGAAATTACGGAAGGTGGCACCCTCTCCTGTACTTTTGAAAAGAGCAAAATCAGCCGTCGGCTTGAATCCATCTTCAAAGAGTATGGAGTGTCCCTGACCATCAAAGGTACCTGTAAAGGTTGCCTCGAACATGGTGGTCGCATGAATGTCGGCATCCAATTTAACACTGCTGGATGCATACTGTTCGGCACTGGAGGTAAACGTCTGCCAATCTTCGTCACTGGTGATGGTGAACTCCGTAGCGTCTGCACCATCAACCTTCATCTGCCCCTTTTGAACAGGGGCAGATTCTCCGCTTACGACCTTGTCTGACTGCGCCCACATGGCACCAGTCAGCATCATCGAAAGCATCACAAGTAAGAACTTTCTCATTTTAGAATGTTTTACGGGTTGATAAATATGTATGTGTTTGATGTTTCCTTTTATGGTTTGGCCTAACAAAGATAGCCCTTCTCTGCCATTTATCCATTGCATACGGATGACAATTTATCTATTTTTTCAAAAAAGATTCATTCGCCCCCCCAATTCAGAAAAAAGCGCTAACTTTGTACAATGGAAAGGTGTACCCCTTACTCTACTCAACACAATACCTATATAATATATAATGTAATATGAGAAACAACACGTCCTGGTTTTGCTGTTTACTTCTGCCATCAATATTACTGACTGCACCCCTGAGTTCCTGTAACCAAAAACAGGCACAAGTTGATAACAACGAATGGCAAACCCTGCTCATAGGTAGCTACGCGCCAGCATCTGAGGAAGGGATACGCATGTATTCCTTCAATCAGGAAACAGGTGAGAGCCATATGATATGTGGACTGAGGGGGATAGACAATCCTTCGTTTCTCACCATAACAGACGATGGAACACGTGTATATGCCGTGGGAGAAAATAACAGAGAACGAGCAACAGTTCATCTACTCCTGCTCAATAATACCGAGGGTACCTTATCCCTTGCAGACACAAAGCATGTCTATGGAGCCGATCCCTGTCACCTCTCTGTCACTCCCGACAGCACCCATCTCGTTACTGCCAACTATTCCGGAGGGAGTAGTACCTCATTCCCTCTCCTCGAAGACGGAACTTTGGAAGAAGGACAAGTTGTGACCTTCACTGGTAACGGGCCAGACTGCAGCAGACAAGAATGTGCGCACCTACACTGCATCTATTTCTCTCCCGACAAGAAGTGGCTGATGGCCAATGATTTGGGAAGCGACTGCATCCACATGTATCCTCTGACTCCTGACACACCCTTAGGCATCGACACCACAGCCGAGCGCAAAGTGAAAGTTGCTCCTGGTTCCGGTCCCCGTCATGCAGTTTTTGACAACGAAGGCAAGTATCTCTATCTGCTAAACGAGTTGAAGGGAGATGTGGTCGTATGGGCATATTCCGATGGACAAATGGAACAGATACAGAGCATTCAGGCTGACAGTGTAGGTGCCAGAGGAAGTGCCGACATTCACCTCTCACCCGACGGCAAGTACCTCTATGCCTCAAACCGCCTGAAAGCAGATGGGATAGCTATCTTCCAGGTAGACACCACCACAGGACTCTTAACCCACATCGGATACCAGAGCACAGGCGCACACCCACGCAACTTCGCCATCACCCCCAATGGGAAGTTCTTGCTTGCCTGCTGCAGAGATGCCAACCGCATAGAGGTGTACCAAAGAGATTCCGACACTGGCATGCTAAAGGATACTGGTAAACATATAGATATGTCCAAACCCGTAGTGGTGCGCCTGACAAAAGGGACTCTAAGGAAAGTTCAGTAGAAATATCATGGGGAATATAGTAAGGCCTGTCCGCCCACTCTTATCGCTCGTTTGGAGAGGCAGATAGAATTTGGACAAGATTTCTATGGAACTGTCTTCACGAAGTAATACCACCAAGGTAGAGAAATCAGGTTCTGTTTCAAACGGTGAAGGTACCTTCGTGATAGGCATCCGTTTCTGTCATCCGGTACGTATTTTCCCGCGTATCTATCCGTCATAAGACAGCCTTACCTTCACCTCCTCAAAAAACTGCACTTTTCACCGCAAACGTTTGCGATGGCGGTTACAA
>JBJFDX010000449.1:0-13855 GCA_051890235.1 Bacteroidaceae bacterium
GTCGTCGATGGTAGAGCAGTTGGCTACGAACTCATCCTTCTTGAGCGAGGTTCCTATGAATCCTTCCTCTCGGTTGATATAGAGTTTCTGATTTGCCTCAACCACCTTTGCTGCCGAGATGACATCGAAGTTCTTGATCTCCGTCAGGCGTGGATGTGCCTTGCCATACTTACCCTTGATAAATTCAAACCATTGACAGGTCACCTCCACCATATTGGCCAGTTCACGGTCAATCTGCTCCACCTCGGCATTCATGCGTGCAATATTCTCCTCGGCCTTTTCCTTGTTGAACTTCAGGATGCGAGCCATCTTGATTTCCATCAGACGAAGGATATCATCACGGGTCACCTCTCTCACCAGCTTAGGATACCAAGGCTTCAATCGGGAGTCAACCCACTCTATGGCCGTATCCATATCCTTGGCATTCTCAAACTGACGGTCCTTGTAGATGCGTTCCTCGATGAATATCTGCTCCAGAGAAGCAAAAAGCAGACTCTCCAGCAATTCGCCTCTACGTATGAGACGTTCCTTCCTCAGGAGTTCCAATGTGGTGTCCACGTTGCGGCGGAGCACGTCACTCACGGTGAGAAACTGAGGCTTTCTGTCATCAATAACACAACAGTTGGGTGAGATGGAAATCTCGCAATCGGTACAGGCATACAGAGCATCGATGGTCTTGTCACTGCTTGCACCCGGAGTCAGATGGATGAGAATCTCTGCCTTGGCTGCCGTAAGGTCCTCCACATTGCGGATCTTGATTTTTCCCTTCTCGTTGGCCTTGAGAATACTGTCAATAAAGGTGCTGGGCTTGCTGGCCGTACCCGTGGTCTTACCATAGGGAATCTCTGTGATGGCAAGTGTCTTGCTGTCACGCTTCTCTATCTTGGCTCGCACACGTACCACTCCCCCTCGCTGCCCGTCATTATACTTGCTCACATCAATACTGCCGCCTGTGGGGAAATCAGGATAGAGATGGAACTCCTCGCCACGCAGATAAGCAACAGCAGCATCACATATCTCACCCAGGTTATGGGGAAGAATCTTGCAGTTCAAACCTACGGCAATACCCTCGGCTCCCTGGGCAAGCAGGAGAGGAAACTTGACAGGCAGGGCAATAGGCTCCTTATTACGTCCATCATAGGACAACTTCCACTCTGTGGTCTTAGGATTGAAGACCACATCCAGGGCAAAACTGCTCAGTCGGGCCTCAATATATCGTCCTGCTGCAGCATCATCTCCCGTGATGATATTTCCCCAGTTTCCCTGACAGTCCACCAGGAGATCCTTCTGTCCAAGCTGCACCAGAGCGTCCTTGATACTGGCATCTCCATGAGGATGGAACTGCATGGTATGTCCCACGATGTTGGCCACCTTGTTGTATCGGCCATCATCCATCCGCTTCATGCTGTGCATGATGCGTCGTTGCACAGGTTTGAATCCGTCACCTATATGGGGAACAGCACGCTCCAGGATTACGTATGATGCATAATCCAGAAACCAGTCCTGGTACATTCGGTTGAGATGATGGGTGATACCATCAGTCATTGTCACTTCGTTTGCCATCGTATTCTATTGCCTATAATATAACACATGCGAGCACTCGCACGCACGAACTCCTACAAAGTTAGCAAGAAAACACGGCATGGACAAGCACAGCATCCAAAAACAAGCGTCATCTCATGACAATTTCTTACTATCTCCCTGGGCTTACCATCACTTTTATCCCGAATCAGTTCTTTAAACCCAAAACTAATGACCGATTCGGGTTTATTTCGTATTTTTGCGGTATGAATATCGGTTTGTACCTTATTTTTGGATTGGTGTGGCTGCTTGCCCGACTGCCCATGAGGGTGCTCTACGTGCTCTCCGATTGCCTGTTCCCCTTGGTTTACCACGTGGCACGCTACAGGCGCAAACTGGTATACAGGCAACTCCATGACTCTTTCCCCAACAAATCCCACGAATGGATCAGGCAGACAGAGAGAAAGTTCTACCATTTCTTCTGTGACTACATCGTGGAGACGCTCAAGCTCACACACATGAGCAAGGAGGAGATTATGCAAAGGGTGACCTTTGAGGGACTGGATGAACTACAGGCTGGGATGCGCGAGCATAACAAGCAATTTGCATTTGCTTATCTGGGACATTACGGCAACTGGGAGTGGGTGGCTTCCTTCTGCCTGCATCTGGAATCGGGATTCTGCGGAGGACAGATTTACCATCCGCTCAAGAACTCCGTCATGGACCGTTATTTTGTAAGGCTCCGAGAGCAGTTCGGGGGCATCTGTATTCCCATGAAGGAGACCGCGAGGCATATCGTGAGCATGAACAAGGGAGAAAAGCGGGAAATCATCGGATTCATCGCCGACCAATGCCCCAAATGGGAAGCGCAACATCACTGGACGCAATTCCTCCATCACAAGACCTCCTTCTTTGTGGGCTCCGAACTGATGGCCAAACGAGTGCAGGCCTGTAGTGCATATGTAGAGGTGACACGTCCCCAAAGGGGATATTACCACTGCCGTGTCACACCCATCTCATGGGAACCCAAAGAGCATCCCAACTATGAGATTACCGACCTCTATGCCTCCGCTCTGGAAAAACAGATACTTGAGCAACCCGAACTCTGGCTATGGACACATAACCGATGGAAGCGCACTTATGCTGAATGGCTGCGAATGAGTGAGGCATGGCACAAGACAAGAAAGAACTCTACCAAAGACGACCTATGAAGAAAGACATCACCCTACGCGTGGAAGCTCTCAGAAGTTACATGCGCCATCATGCGCTGGACGCATTCATCTTCCCAAGCACAGACCCTCACAATGGGGAATATATTCCGGAACACTGGATGTTGAGAGAATGGATCAGCGGATTCAATGGCAGTGCAGGAACTGCCGTAGTCACGCTCAACGATGCGGCCCTATGGACTGACAGCCGATATTTCCTGGCTGCAGAAGAGCAGTTGGCCGATACTCCCTTCCAGCTCATGAAGGACCGTTTGCCCGAGACGCCCACCATCACAGAATGGCTCTGTCACAACCTCAGGGCAGGACAAACCGTGGGCATCGACGGATGGGTCAACAGTGTGGAGCAGACAGAGCATCTGCGCGAAGCGTTATACTCATCCGGCATCTTACTGGACACCAGCATGGATCCTGCAGAGGAACTTTGGGAGGGAAGACCTTCTGTGCCTATGAATGCCGTGGAGATACACCCCCTGGAGTTTGCCGGTGAATCTACAGCCTCCAAGTTGACACGTATCAGAAAGCAGCTTGAGCAAGCGGGAGCAGATATGACCCTCATCTGTCCTCTTGATGAAATCGCCTGGATTACCAACCTAAGGGGAACGGATGTCCATTGCAATCCCGTCTTCGTGAGTTACCTGGCCGTCACACAAGAGGATGCCACCCTGTTTGTCGACCCCAGGAAGCTCTCTCAGGAAGTGAATGAATACCTGACACAGGAAGGGATAAGCACGTTGCCCTACGATGCCCTTCCCGAGACTCTCAATCAGGCAGCCCCCTGCACCCTACTCCTCGACCCCTCCTCATGCAACTGCCATATGCTTCCACCCGAAGGGAAAGGATGGAAGGTAATCAAGAGCAGTTCACTCATCGCACCCATGAAAGCCATCAAGAACGAAGCCGAACAGGAAGGATTCCGGCAGGCGATGCTCCATGACGGAGTGGCATTGGTGAAGTTTCTGCGATGGCTCAAGCCTGCTGTAGAAGCAGGAGGCCAGACAGAGATCAGCGTGGATGAATATCTCACCTCTCTGAGAGCAGGACAGCCACTCTACAGAGACATATCCTTTGACACCATAGCAGGTTATGCTCACCACGGAGCCATCGTTCACTACGAAGCCACTCAAGAGACCAATATGATTCTCAGACCGCAAGGCCTGCTCCTTCTGGACAGTGGAGCACAATACCAGAACGGCACCACCGATATCACACGTACAATTCCTCTGGGACCGCTCACTCAGGAAGAACGACTCGACTACACCCTTGTGCTCAAGGGACACATCCGACTGGCGATGGCCAAATTCCCTATAGGCACCTGTGGAACACAACTTGATGTACTGGCACGATATGCCATGTGGCAACAAGGCATCAATTACGGGCATGGCACAGGGCATGGCGTAGGCAGTTATCTGTGCGTGCACGAAGGACCTCATCAGATACGCATGAATCACATGCCAGCTCCGTTACTGCCCGGTATGACCGTCACCAACGAACCTGGCATATACCGTGCAGGCAAGCATGGGGTGCGTATAGAAAACACCATGATAGTGAAGGAATATACGGAAAGTGAGTTCGGCAAATTCCTTCAGTTATATCCCCTCACCCTATGCCCCATCGACATGGAACCTATCCTGTGGGACATGATGCAAGAGGATGAGATAACATATCTCAATGAGTATCACGCCCGGGTGCGCCGGGAATTGTCACCTCTGCTCAGCGGAGAAGACCTCAACTGGCTCATCAAAGCCACAGAAAAGCATATTGTATAATATAGTAATAAAGATATGGCTATAATCAAAAGACTGGCAGGAATGCCTGCACCACGATTCGGCAAACACTGCTACTTCAGTGAGGGAGCCGTGATTGTGGGAGATGTAGAGATGGGAGACGACTGTACCATATGGTTCAATGCAGTAATACGCGGAGACGTGCACTTCATCAAGATAGGCAACAGGACCAACGTACAGGACAACAGTTGCATCCACACACTGAACGGAAAAGCACCATGCATACTGGGGAATGATGTGACCATAGGGCACAGCGTCACCCTGCATGGCTGTGAGGTAAAGGATGGAGCATTGGTGGGCATGGGTGCCACTGTGCTTGACCATGCAGTGGTGGGCAAGGGAGCCATCGTGGCAGCTGGAGCACTTGTCCTGAGCAACACCATCATCGGAGACGGAGAGCTGTGGGGAGGCGTGCCTGCCAAGTTCATCAAGAAAGTGGATCCCGAGCAGGCCGTCACACTCAACCAGACCTATGCAAGCCATTACATCGCCTACAGCGACTGGTATCGCGAAGCCGATGCCGATCCATCCTCCACGCAGGTAGTGACCACCAGCGAAGAGTACCGAAACGAGTAATCGTCTGTTCCCAAATTCATCATATCATTAACCTCAAGAAACAGAAAGAAAAAAAATGAAGAGATTGACCCACCTGTGCATCATCCTGGCCATCACTATGCTCAGCATGGCCTCATGCAGTCTGTTCGAGAAGAAACCAGGCATACCCAGCAACGTATGCAATCCCCTACCCATGAAGTTGGGCGACCCATTCCTCTTGCATGCTTCCAATGGCAGGTACTATATGTATGGAACCTCCATGGCCGATGGCTTTGAGGCATTTGTGAGTGATGACCTCATCAACTGGGAATCCTGCGGACAGGTATATCACGGCGGTGACAGCAACCAATGGTGCAAGGATTGCTTCTGGGCACCCGAGGTATATGAGCGCAACGGGAAATACTATATGTTCTTCAGCGCCAACTGGCGAAAGAATCCCACCAACGAGGCAGAAAACTTCAAGATAGGCGTGGCGGTGAGTGAGAGACCAGAAGGTCCCTTCATGGACCTGATGAACCGCCCCATCTTCTCTCCCGATTATCCCATCATCGATGCCAACGTGCTCTTCGATGACGCACACGGCCGCTGCTATCTCTATTTCAGCCGCTGTTGTTATAAGCACCCTGTAGAGAGTGAGGTGGCCGACAGTCTGAGACGCGAGGGAGTTTATGACCAGATAGAAGAAAGTTGGGTATATGGTGTGGAAATGAAGAATGACTTCACCGGAGTGATTGGTGAGCCCGTACTGTTGCTGCAACCGCCAACCTACTTGAGTGACAGACAGGCGGAATGGGAAAGCCGAAGCGCCACACATGCAGAAGCAAACCGCCGTTGGACAGAGGGGAGCTACATCTTCCAGCACAACGGACTCTATTATATGATGTATAGTGCCAACTGCTATCAAGGGCGGTACTATGCCGTAGGTTATGCCACAGCCTGTGATCCCTTGGGACCCTTCTGCAAGGCAGACAACAACCCCATACTCCAGGAAAACCTTCAGAAGGGCGGTGAAGTCATGGGTACAGGCCACAATATGGCCATCACCATGCCCGACGGTTCACTCTACACCGTTTACCACGGACGCATGAAGAGCAATCCCGATGAACGAGTGGTACTCATGGACCGCATGCACATCGAGGACAGTGGCAAGTTGATAGTGGATGGTCCCACTACCGATCCACAGGAAATAAGGAGGTAAATCCAAAACTGCATCTAATGAAGACATTTGTAATCTTTCTGCCCATCATATGATTCCACTTGCCTGAGTCAAATAGCTTCATTTTGCGTTCAGCCAAGGCTGAACGGTCAATGAAACTATCTTACTTGGCGATTTAATATATCTCCTCCGACCGTTCAGCCTTGGCTGAACGCAAATACCAGACTATTGTCATGCGCTGGGACTGGTTTCACAACAGGGAAAGAATATAATCCCGAATCAGAGAGAAAAAGATATCAGAACTGCTCCAGATAGGCAATACGACTCTCCGTGCTGGGATGGGTACTGAAGAGACTGTCTATCATACCTGCCAGACTGCTCTTCAAACCCTTGGGATGGATAATAAAGAGTTGTGCCACATCCTCACGCTGAACCTGCCCCAAGCCTGGATGAGCACTGATTTTACGCAAGGCAGAAGCCAACGCAAGCGGATTGCCACACAGTTCTGCTCCTCCTGCATCAGCCATATATTCACGTTTGCGGCTGATGGCAAAGCGAGTGAGTAAGGTAAAGAAGTAGCCAATGGCCGAGAGGATTATCGCTACAAACAAAAGCAGGATGCCTGCACCTGAGTTTCCCTCGCGGTCATTATCGCTACGACGGCGGGTTCCGAAAATCATGTTGTTCCACATCAGGCGTACAGAGAGACTCATGATGGTGCTCATGATACCCACAAAGATGATACTGATAATCAGCAGTCTCGTGTCCCGGTTGCGGATATGCGTGAGCTCATGACCTATCACCCCTGCCAGTTCCTCATCGTTGAGCCGGTCACAGATGCCGGTGGTGACCGTCACCGTGTAACTCTTGTCATCTATTCCGCTGGCAAAGGCATTCAGCATCGGATCATCTATCACGTTGACCTTTGGCATGGGCATACCACAAGCCATGGTGAGATTCTCCACGATGTTGTACACACGAGGATTCTCTCTGCGCTCAAGAGGGCGGGCGCCCGTGGCATGTCGCACCATACTGGCATTCATGAAATAGGCTATAAGAAACCACAACCCTACGATGCCCACCACCCATGGGAGCACGTGCATCATCTCATAGTTGACATAGGCCCAGTTGACCTCATTAGTTTCTCCATAGGCCGGATCGGAGATGCCCAGCATGTTGACTATTACGAGAAACACATATACGATACCCAGCAAGATACAGGGAAAAAGGAGCAAGAGCAGAAGGGACTTCAGATTATTGGAAGCCTGCTGCGTATGTATGCCGACATATTTCATCAACCTACCTGAATTTGTCTATAAGGAAAATGAATGACCTATCAGAACTTCACCTCGGGAGCCTTGTCGTAATTGGCACGCTCGGAGGCAGGCACCTCAAACATAGGCTCACGATGGAAACCGAACATACCTGCAAACAATACCGCGGGGAAAGTCTGCACACCATTATTCAACTCCTTGGTTGCACTGTTGAAGAAACGACGTGTGGCAGCCAACTTATTCTCCACATCGGCAATCTCGCTCTGCAACTGCATGAAGTTCTGGTTGGCCTTCAGTTCAGGATATGCCTCCACCTGAACCTTCAGTCCTGCCAAAGCAGAGGTGAGTGCATTGTCTGCCTCAATCTTACCGTTGATACTGGTGGCATTCATGGCAGCCGTACGTGCCTGGGTGATACGCTCCAGCAACTCCTTCTCATGCTTGGCATAACCCTTGACTGTCTCCACCAGCTGTGGGATAAGGTCATATCTCTGCTTGAGCTGCACATCAATGTTAGCAAATGCATTCTCGCGGTTGTTTCTCAAAGCAACCAGATTGTTATAGATAGAAATCACCCAAATGACCAAAACAGCCACAACAACCAAAGTCACAATCAGTCCAGTACTCATAATCTGTCTATTTTAAAATTTCACAATCACGTGCCACACTCCTTATATACCTGGAAAAGTGCCCACTGGCATAACCTTCGCCCTGGCAACATACGGTGGCATCCGATGCAAAGATAAATATTTTCTACACACAATGGGATTAAGTTTACAGAATTTAAGCGTATTTTTACTTATTTGAGACTTTTATGCATGATTTTCTGCTCATTAAGACGCATAATTCAGCAAAACACCCTACCTTTGCATGTCTTTATGCCTATCAGCCAAAGTCTATGAGACAACTAAAGATTGCCAAGAGCATCACAAGCCGAGAAAGCCAGTCATTGGACAAGTATCTGCAAGAAATAAGCAGAGAAAGCCTGTTGACTGTGGAAGAAGAGGTGGAACTCAGTCAGCGCATACGCAGAGGTGACCGCGAAGCACTGGACAAACTGGTACGCTCCAACCTGCGATTTGTTGTCAGCGTAGCTAAGCAATATCAGAACCAGGGGTTGACACTCCCCGACCTCATCAATGAGGGAAACATGGGACTGATAAAGGCTGCAGAGAAATTCGATGAGACCCGAGGCTTCAAGTTCATCTCCTATGCCGTGTGGTGGATCAGACAATCCATCCTGCAGGCATTGGCCGAACAGAGTAGGATTGTGCGTCTGCCCCTCAACCAAGTGGGGGCTGTGAGCAAGATCAACAAAGTCATCACAAAGTTTGAGCAGATGCATGAGCGCAAGCCCAGTCCCGAAGAACTGTCGGAGATGATAGGTGAGATGCCAGAGAAAATCAGCGACTCCATGCGCGCCAACGGACGTCACCTGAGCATGGATGCACCACTGGCAGAAGGCGAAGGGAACACCTTGCTGGAAATCATGAGCGATAACGATACGCCCTCCACGGACAGGCGCATGATGGATGCAAGTCTGGCCACAGAGATTGAGCGCATACTCAACACTCTTGACGAACGCGAGAAGGCCATCGTGGAAATGTGCTTCGGCATCAACCACGGAGAGATGACACTGGAAGAGATAAGTGCCACATTCGGGCTTACACGCGAACGAGTGAGACAGATCAAGGAAAAGGCATTACATAAACTGCGCAGCTCGGACAAGAACCGATTGCTGCAAGAATACTTGGGATAAAGATGCAGGATAACTCCTGCCCTCCGCAGGAAGACTGACGCCTACACACTCAAGCGGGAGACCAGAGACGGGAAGCTCCCGCTCTCTTTTGACCAAACAGGAATATTCCTCTATGGGTTAAACCTGCAAGGGATATCAAACCCTAATAAGGCACAAATAAAGCAAGAGATAAGGAACATACCTTTACACACAATATAAGGATAACATGAGACAACTTAAAATCAACAAGAGCATCACAGCCCGCGAAGGTGAAGCTTTCGAGAAATACCTTCAGGAGATAGGACGTGAAAACTTGATTACCGTAGAGGAAGAGGTGGAACTGACCCAGCGCATCCGCAAAGGGGACAGAGCCGCTCTGGATAAGCTTGTACTTGCCAACCTGCGTTTCGTCGTCAGCGTGGCCAAGCAATACCAGAATCAAGGGTTGACCTTGCCCGACCTGATAAGCGAAGGCAACATCGGACTGATCAAAGCAGCGGAGAAATTTGATGAAACTCGAGGATTCAAGTTCATCTCATATGCCGTATGGTGGATCAGACAGACCATTCTGCAGGCTCTGGCCGAACAAAGCCGTCTGGTGCGACTGCCACTCAACCAGGTAAGCGCAGTCAATAAGATATCAAAGGCCATCATCAAGTTTGAGCAAGAGCATGAACGCAAGCCCAGCACCGAGGAACTGGCAGACATCGTAAACGAAATGCCGGGCAAGATTGATGACTCATTGCGTGCAAGCGGTCGTCACGTAAGCATGGATGCCCCATTTGTGGCAGGTGAGGACAACACACTACTCGATGTAATGTCTGACTCCAATGCTCCCACCACCGACCGTGCCATGATGAGCGAAAGTCTCTCTACGGAGATTGAGCGTGCCCTGAACACCCTCAACGGACGTGAGAAGGAAATCATCGAGATGAGCTATGGCATCAATCATCAGGAGATGACCTTGGAAGAGATTGGCGAGAAATTCGGACTTACACGTGAGCGTGTACGCCAGATACGTGAGAAAGCCATTCGCAAGCTGCGTTGCACAGAACGCAACAGCCAGTTGCGCGGATACTTAGGATAAGCCGATACAGCATCCGGCATACCAAACCTAAGAGGGAGGAAACCAGTGCGGTTTCCTCCCTCTTAGGTTTATTCCTATTACGGTCATCAGACCGCAAAGAGAATCATCTTCACTTGAGACCCAACTCACGTACCAGATTATCGGCATGTCCCCAATGCTCTATCACAAAGAGCACAAAGCGTATGTCCACGCCAATACAACGCTGCAGGGAATTGTCGAAACTGATATCTCCCGACATTGCCTCCCAGTTGCCATCAAAGGCAAGACCGATGAGTTCTCCCTTACCGTTAAACATGGGACTGCCGGAGTTGCCACCCGTGATATCATTATTAGAAAGGAAGCAGAGATGAAGGTCACCAGTCTGCTTGTCGGCATATCGTCCCCACTGACCTTTCTGGAGAAGATTCACGATATCATCCTCCAGACGATAGTCTTCAATCTCGTTCTGCTTAGCAGCCTTCTCAAGAAGACTCTTTGCATTGGTGTAATAATCGAAATGTGTGCCCTGAGATGTGTAATCCTGTATGAAGCCATAGGAGAGGCGCATGGTGAAGTTGGCATCACTGTAGTGTGGTTCGTCCTGTTCCATCTCCAGAAGAGCCTGGGTAAGAAGACGCTCGTTGTAACTGATGATATTGTTGTTCTCTCGCTGAGCACCAACCATCTGCTGCATCATGTCGGGCAATCCATCAGCGTAAGCCAAAGCAGGATCGCTCTCACGCAAAGTACTGTCAGCCAGCAGACGATCAACACAATTGGTATCAAGGCAAACGGTACGGGCATAGAGATCGCGTGCATAAGCGGCACAATTTCCCTGATAGAGGCTGTCTATCACCTGATAACATGCAGGATGATACTTCTTATCGGGAACCTGCTGACGATAATTCTCCAACAATGCAGCCATGGTGGCCTCATCCAACCGTGCATCATAATCCTTGAAGAAGCGCTTCAGACTCTCCTTGGTGGCTGTAACCTGATCACTGCCGGCATCCTGAGGAAGCATATTCAAAGCACGAGCCACACGATAAATCTCTATGCCACGCATGAATGTCTCACTGAAGAAGCCCTGTGCATGTACCGACTGACGACGAGCGGCATAGGCTGCTTCCAGCTTAGAGAACATCTCCCCAAAGCGACGTTGCAGACCGGCATCGGCTGAGTACCAGTTCCGGATACGCTTCTCCAGCTGTTGCTTCTGTCCTATCACGTCAAGGTCAGCAATGGCCTTGTTCATTCCGATGGAATTTTTCCAATAGTTACTACTGCTGGCCCACTTGCTGGCATACTTGATGCCAACAGCCCGATCTTCGTCCATGAACTTCTTCCAGACCTCCTGCTTGCGACCACGTACCTGAATGGTGCTCACGTTTCTATCATTGACACGTTCGCTGATACCCCATGAACTCAGATATCGGCTGGTGCTGCCTGGATAGCCCACGGTCATGCAATAATCACCCGGACGATAACCCTCGGTACTCACCTGAGCATAACGGGTGGTCTTCAGAGGCACATTGTCTTCACTATACTCCGATGGAGTACCATCGGCCTTGGCATAGACACGGAACACGCTGAAGTCACAAGTCTGCCGGGGCCACATCCAGTTGTCGGTATCACCACCGAACTTACCCAGTGTCTCTGTGGCTGTGAAGACCAGTCGCACGTCGCGATACACGCGATACAGACTCACATAATAAGCATTTCCACCATAATAAGATTTCACCTGGCACTGCAGCGTGGGATTGGCCTTGGCATACTCCCGCTCTATGGCTTGGCAGATACTGTCGGCCTTATGGAGATCTATATGACGAGGCTCCTCCTGAGGATTGGCTCTGTAGATACTGTCGAGGGCTGTCATCACACGGGTGGTACACTCCTCGGTACGTACCAGAAACTTCACAAAGAGGCCCTCCACAGGACGTTCCTCGCTATGCTTATGGGCTACAAAGCCATTGGTAAGGATATCATCCTCGGGAGTGGAGAGTGCCTGGATGGCTCCATAACCACAATGATGGTTGGTGAAGACAAGTCCGTCCGGGCTCACCACCACACCCGAACAGAAATCGCCGAAGTCAACCACAGCATCCTTCAGGCTCCCTCCCTGGGTGTTGCACAAATCGCTGGGACTCATCTGCAGTCCCAAACTCTTCATCATCTCTGATGTCTTCCCGTCTATCCGACTCAACATCCACATTCCCTCGTCGGCTCGTGCGCCCAGACAAAGAGCCAACATGATTGACAGTATAACCTTAATCTTCATCGGTCTAAACTTTGTTCTATATTAGTTCTGAATTGTTTCTGATTCTCTCGTTGCCATGTCCGGCATCCTTACTTATTCTTCTTGGCTGGCCGGCGACGTGCCCATCCCTCTTCAGAGAAATCAGGAATCTCCCCTACCAATCCATCAGAACCCACAGGCTGTACCTTCCCGGGATGCAAGAACTTCATCCAGTCCTCCTTGGTGTATTTCTTACCGCGAGCCTCGGTGTATCCTCTCTCCTCGCGTGAAGGTTTACGCTTACCCGCCTTGGCCTCACCCTTTGAGAAATCCTTGCGACGTGAAGGACGATCCTCACGAGTTCCTCTGGCTCGATCAGATTTCTTCCTATCGGCCTTCCCTCCCCTTTCATTGGGATTATTTGGTTCGGAGTCACTACGGTCAGCCACCACACTACGCCCCTTGATGGTCACGCCATGCTTCAGAGCACGTATCACGCGGTCGGCATCCTGTTCGGCCACTTCCACGAAAGAGAAGTTACGCATCAGATCTATCCTGCCCACATTCACCTTCTCACCATGAACATGCTTGTTGAGCAAACCTATGATTTCACGGGCAAACATACCATCAATCTTGCCCACGTTGATAAACAGGCGCGCATAGCCCTCTTCTGCTGTACGGTCGCCGCGGCGACGACGTCCCTGCTGTTCTCCACGCTCACGCGTCTGCTTGCCTTCCGTAATAAGTTCTATCTCGGGCGCATTGGCATAGTATTGGAGGAAACGTCCGAACTCCCGGCTCAGGATACGCTTGATGAGATCTTCCTTGTCCAACCATTCCCAGCGCTTCTGAACCTCATCCATAAAGGGAGCTATCTCCTCCTCGTCCACCTCCACACGCTCGATATCATCAATCACGTGATAGAGTTGCTTGGTACAGATTTCCCTCGGTTCGGGCAACGTGCCCAATTCGAATGACTTCTGTATCTGCTTCTCCACCAACCGTATGCGTGGGCGCTCACGCATGTTGACGATACTGATGCTCGTACCCTTCTTGCCCGCACGACCTGTTCGACCACTCCTGTGGGTGTAACTCTCCACATCATCAGGCAATCCGTAATTGATAACATGTGTGAGGTCATTCACGTCAAGTCCTCGGGCAGCCACATCCGTAGCCACGAGCAACTGGGTGCGATGATGCCTGAACTTCTGCATGGTAAGGTCACGCTGCTGCTGTGAGAGGTCGCCATGCAAAGCATCGGCATTATATCCATCTCGTATCAGATTGTCGGCCACC
>JBJFDX010000450.1:0-3757 GCA_051890235.1 Bacteroidaceae bacterium
TTAACACATTTTTAACGTTTGAAACAACAGAACGCAAGATTTTTCATTCAATGCAACCTGATTGCGCCCCAAGAGCCTTACCTTTGTGCTCAACAAAAGGTCATCACGCACAGACATCAGCACATGAGCACACACATGCATTCTCACTGCACAGAGCAGCACACCTGCAGTTGTCATCACCACCATCATCACCACGGAGGCGAAGAGCATCAGGGCAGGCATGCCGCACGTATCATACTCACCGTCATTCTGCTGGCTGCGGCCATCTGGGTGGAGCGAAACGGCACGATGGTCACCTGGCAACTTCTGCTGGTGTATCTGTTACCCTATTTGCTCATCGCCAAGGGAACCCTGAGGGAAGCAATCGAAGGCATCCTGCATGGTGACATCTTCAATGAAAACCTGCTCATGACCATAGCCACTCTGGGAGCCCTGACCATAGGGCTTCTGCCCGGCGCCGACACACAGTTTGCCGAGGCCGTTCTGGTGATGCTGCTCTTCCAGATAGGAGCTCTCTTTGAGCACTATGCCGAGGGACAGAGCAGGCACAGCATCAGCCATCTGATGAACCTGAGGCCCGATACGGCACACGTGATACGCGAAGGGAAGACCCAGGAGATTCCCGTGGGTGAAGTGACCGTGGGAGAGACTTTACTGGTGCATCCAGGAGAGAAAATTCCCATTGACGGCATTGTGACAGAAGGACAATCCACCCTGGATACCTCAGCCCTCACTGGCGAAAGCATGCCACAGACCGTGAGCGAAGGACAAGAGGTCCTCTCCGGCTGTGTGAACCTCAGAGGAGTGCTCAGGATAAAGGCCACACACACCTCGGAGGAGAGCACCGTGAGCCGAATCATCAGACTGATGGAGAGCGAGGATGGACGTAAGTCGAGAAGCGAGGCCTTCATCACACGGTTTGCACGCATATACACACCCATCGTGGTACTGTCGGCACTCGCCCTGGCTTTCCTCCCGCCCCTCTTTGCCGAAGCACCTTTCATGCAGGCCTTCCCTACCTGGCTTTACAGAGCCCTCATCTTCCTGGTGGTCTCCTGTCCCTGTGCACTGGTCATCAGCATCCCCCTCACCTTCTTCGGAGGCATAGGAGGCGCATCACGCTATGGCATACTCATCAAGGGAAGCGGCAGTGTGGACCGCCTGGCAAAGGTGCAGAGTGTGGTCTTCGACAAGACGGGCACACTCACCCAAGGACAATTCGCAGTGGAGGCCGTTCACCCTAACAAGACCAGCGAAGAACAACTACTGCACATGGCTGCTCACGTGGAACACTTCAGCACCCACCCCATAGCCTCAGTCCTGAGGGACGCATATCCGCACGAGGCCACCGACGGGTGCCACATCACAGCGGTGGAGGACGTGGCAGGTGAAGGCATACAGGCTATGGTGGAAGGACAACTGGTGTGCGTGGGCAATGCCAGGATGATGGAACGGATGGGCATCCAATGGATTCCGTGTCACCACATGGGAACCATCATACATGTGGCCATCAATGGTGAGTATGCCGGACACATCATCATCAGCGATCAGGTGAAAGAGGGAAGTACTGAGGCCATCAGGGAACTGCGAGAGATGGGAGTGCACCACATAGTGATGCTCACAGGCGACAGGCAGGAGGTGGCCAGCGACGTGGCCTCGGCACTTGACATCAGGGAGTATCACGCATCGCTGTTGCCCGAAGAGAAGGTGAAGCACATGGAAGAACTGATGAAGGCAATACCCACCCCAGGGACTCTGGCTTTTGTGGGAGACGGGGTGAACGATGCTCCTGTGCTAAAGCGTGCCGACATAGGTATAGCCATGGGAGGAGTGGGAAGTGATGCGGCTATCGAAGCCGCTGACATCGTACTCATGGATGACAACCCACAAAAGGTCACCCAGGCTATCCGCCTGGCCCGACACACGTTATCGATTGCTCATCAGAACATCGTCTTCGCCATTGGCACCAAGGTGGCCATTCTCCTATTGGCAGCCGTGGGCTTGGGGAGCATGGGTCTGGCCATCTTCGGGGACGTAGGTGTAACCATTCTGGCTGTACTCAATGCCACAAGAGCACTCAGGATACACAAACCCTCGCTCCAGTGAGCGCACCTGCATGAGGATGCTCTGCCCCCTGGACGGTGGTCACATGCTCACAAAGGTTAGCTGTTTATCATTCCGAACAGTCTGCCTACATAATCGCTGTCCGTCTGGAAGATGACATGGTTTTCCCTAAACACCGACCTGTCATCTACGGGACTCTTGAAACTCACATCCTCATACGGAGTGTGGGATATGATGAAGCTGTCCAGGACAATGGTCGCATCGTCCAGCTTTGGCTCCACCTCCGCCTTCAGCAGTTTAAATAATTGTATCTTCGGGGCATCCAGTCCGCGCAAGTTTCTAATGCCCTTCGGGTCAACGAAGGTCACACGCTGCCTCACTCCGTCATTCACCCACAGGATGAAGTCCGGATAGAAATTGTTTGCCTCAAAGAAGCCGATTCCCTTGCAGCTCTCATTGCGCAGCAGATACACTTCCTTGCCCGCCAGCAGGTCGTCCTTATGCTCATGATAATACTTGCGTATATCACTGACAAAAGCCTGCTCGCCCAGGTTCAGAGGTACAGGTGATATTTTGATGAGCGGTTCGTTGGTGTCCACATCCACCATAATCTTTTTTCCTCGGTCGTCCCTATCCCAAAGACAAAGCAATGGGAAATACAGATGGCGGTCAAAGCGGAGTGCCTGCACCCACTTCCCGTTGATTTGGAAGTCGCTCTCCTGACTTCGTCGCTACATCGATTCTGAGAATCTCCATATTTGATTTTCAGCCTATTATCTAAATTAGAAGGTGATTCAGGGTGACGCAAAACCGATTTTTAGCTATATTTGCGGCATGTTTGTCCGTAGGAAGAAGAACCGGTCTGGAACCATCAGTGTGGTTGTCGTAGATAAGCATGGAGGCAAGTTCAAGGAACTCCATACCATTGGTGTGGCCCATGATGAACTGGAGGCTGACTCTTTGTGCGAACAAGGCAGAAGATGGATAAACACGCATTTGGGTATAAAAGAGATAGACTTTGACAAGCCGACACGCAAGGATGATGAGAAGGCAATGGCCCATGCCATGCTCGACAACATTGACTCGGTTCTCCTAAACGGTGCGTAACTGGTTCTGGACAAGGTGTATGATTCCATCGGATTCCACACAATCAATGACGACGTGTTACGCTATCTTGTTGTCGCAAGGCTTTGCCAGCCGATGAGCAAGATGGCGACTGCCGGGTATCTCAAGTCCCATTTCGACGAGGACGTGAGCCTGAGCAAAATCTACCGTTACCTTGACAAGCTCTACAATACACAGCAGGAAGAGGTGCAGCGCATCAGCGTGGGACATACCTTCACGGTTCTCGGAGGTCGTGTCGAAATGTTGTTTTATGATGTCACGTCCCTGTATTTCGAGAGTTTCCATGAAGATGCCTTTTTCCTGGGGTAACATCTATTTTCCTTTCTTTTCATCCAACAGGATGGTCACGAAGGGGGATTGTTCCCCATCGAGCATAAGATCCCTATCAACATAACCTATGACTGATGCCGGCCATAAGTTAGGACCAAGGTCGGTCATAAATTAAGCTTTAGGAAGAGTTCAGCAGAAAAAACCTTATTTAGCCCATTTCCGACGCAAACGTTTGCAACCCTCCCCGCAAACGTTTGCAACCGCGATCGCAAACGTTTGCATCCTCGGTCGCAAACGT